>DATDSK010000086.1:0-14042 GCA_035291325.1 Bdellovibrionota bacterium
CTCGGATCAGTTCCAGAACGAGCTCTGCTTTGCGCTTCGCCGTCCATCTCTGGAACTCGATTGTCTTTGCTTCCATCTCTCTCTCCTTAATAGAACAGGGGGCTTATACCCTGTCCAGTTCAGGAGGGGAACCACATCAGCCCAAAGTGACTGGAATGGATAGGTCACGCGAACCGCGAGCCGCAACTCAGTGGCACCGCCTTTGCTCCTTCTTGAATTTAAACTTGCATTGCATTGAGAGCGCGCCCGGAAATGGCTGCTCGCTATTTCTAACGTCGTTATTGAGAAACGCATATAAAGGGAGAAACGAGTATGCCAGAAAAAATGGATTCAATATTCCGAGTCACCCCATTCCTGCTGATGCTGACGTTGGCTTCGCCCGCTGCCTGGGCGGATAGCCCATCAAACTCGAAAGGCGAGGAAGCCAAGCACAAGGACCAAGCCGCTGGAACCGCTGCGAGCCAAGAAAAGGCCCCTCCATCTGATCCTGAGATTAATTCCGCAGTCTCCATGAAGATGTTCTTTGATCGATTCTTTTCCCCGGAGCAAATGAAGGTCAATACCAGTGGTGGCGTCGTGACGCTCACGGGCATGGTGAATGACCTGAGATCCAAAGATCGCGCCGTCAAGATTGCTGAGGGCATCCGAGGGGTGAGATCAGTCGTGGACCGTCTGACCGTACAAACCGTTTCCAGGCCCGATACCGAGATTAAACAAGATATCGTGAACGCTCTTCTCACTGACCCCACGACCGATTCATACAAGGTGCAAGTCAATGTGAACGGCGCGGTAGCCGAGCTCTCCGGCAAAGTTCATTCCTGGACCGAAAAGAATCTAACGGCCTGGGTTGCGAAAGGCATCCCCGGCGTGAAAGACATTAAGAACAGTATCGAAGTCGAGTACAAGACGATCCGGCCTGATATTGACGTATCTCAAGACATCATGGCTAGGATCAAGCGCGATCCCTGGCTCTATCAAAACCAGATCAAGGTCGAAGTCGATCAGGGGAAAGTCAAGCTCTCAGGCGAAGTAGGAAGCCCAGCAGCAAAGCGCCGTGCTCATGAAGCCGCGTGGGTCGCAGGCGTGATGACCGTCAACTTCGATGATCTCAAGGTCGATCCGGCGCTGAAAAGCGACATGATGAGAAAGAAGGATCCCTCGCTTGCTAAGAGCAGCCAGGAAATCAAAGAAGCCATTGAATCCTCCTTCCTCTGGGATCCAAGGGTGAATTACTTCAGCCCCAAAGTGTCCGTGAATAACGGAGTGGCGACACTCACGGGCAGTGTTGATAGCCTGATCGCCAAAACAGCCGCTGAAGAGAACGCACAGAATACGGTGGGCGTCACATCCGTCGTCAACAAACTCAAAGTCGACGTCAAGAAAAGAAGCGACGCAGAGATTGCCAAAGACGTGAAGAACTCGCTTAGGTGGAATCTGCCTCAAGCCGTACAGGGCGAGATCAACGTCAAAGTCAATGGCGGAGTGGTCAGCCTTACGGGTGATGTAAATACGCCGTACCAGAAGTGGCAGGCTCGGGATGCCGCAATGAGAGTGAACGGTGTTGTTGCCGTAAATAACCAGGTGAAGCTGGATACGACTCAAGCCGCGGCCTTCTCGGATGACAAGCTCAAGGACCGGATTGAATCGGGAATCTTCTGGGACCCAGTTGTCGATTACTTAGATGACCAGGTGAATGTTTCAGTGAAAAATGGCGTAGCGACTCTATCAGGCACCGTCGACACTTGGGACGAGCATTGGTCAGCGACTCGTGAAGCCTTTGATGCGGGCGCTCTTACCGTGAAAAACAGTCTCACGGTCGAAGACGCGGGCATTTCCGGAAAGACTTATACCTATAACGTGTTTCCAGTCATCACAACAACGACCTACTGGGTGCCGATGGGCTAAAGCCAGGCCTTCACAGGACTTACTGAATTGACCAACGACTCCGTCCGATCAAGCCGCAGTACTTTCCGCCTCTTTCGGAGTTAATTCAGCTGCCGCCTTAAGCTTGGCGATATCGATTTTCTTCATCTGAAAAAGCGCCACTGACACCCGTGCGGCCAGCTCACTATCTGGTCCATTCATCACGTCGACCATGAATGCCGGCGCGATTTGCCAGAAAAGCCCAAAGCGGTCTTTCACCCACCCGCAGTCGAACTGCTCGCCGCCGTCACGGAGGAAAGCTTCGGTATAATTGTCGATCTCTTCCTGCGTTTCGCAATTCGTGAAAAAGGAAACTCCCATCGAGAACTCAAACGGGCTCCCTCCGTTGCATGCCTCGAATCTTTGGCCGTTGATTTCGATAGAGACCGTCTTGACGGAGCCGGCCGCGCCTGGCAGCTGATCTTCGGGAAAACCCTTCTTTTTCATGTCGTCGATCTCGAACTCGCTCCAATACGTCTTCTTGATGATTCTTGAATTCGGAAACACGGAGACGTAAAACTCGGCTGCCGCTTCAGCATCTCGCTTGAACATCAGGTAGGGCGTAATCTGTTTCATATGGTCCTCATCTGGACCAATAAAGCAGGAATCAGACCGTCCTCAGGCGCGCAGCATAATTGAACTTCGAAGGAACAGCCGTAAGGTGGTTAAAACAGTAAATGCGAATACTTATAGCTAACCTATTATGTTTTCAAACATAATTCCCTAGCCATCGGTTATGTTTTAATACATAATTTCATTGACTCAAATTACATGTTTAAACATAATTTTAGGCAGTATGAAGCAACAAGATTCGCTTGCCCTAGCCCAAGTAAACCGCCGCTTGAGATCTCTTAGAAAAGTCATCCCAGACACGAAAGTCCGGCCTGGGTGGATTCGCTATATACGCGGCTCGCTTAATATGACGCTCAAGCAGCTCGCTAAAAGAACCGGGCTCTCGCTGTCGTCCATAGCACAAGCCGAACGCAACGAGGCTGCTGGCACAGCTTCCATTGCAACCCTCAAGAAAATGGCCAATGCCATGGAATGCGAGTTCGTCTATGCATTCGTCCCCAAGATTGACATCGACGAGTTGATGAAACAAGCGGCGCGGGCGAAGGCGAAGCGCACATTGGCGTCCGCAGACGTGCACATGACCTTGGAAGATCAACGCGTCGAGCAATCGATGGAGGAACGGGTAGAACTGCTGGCCAGTAAGCTCCTGGAAAAAGGCGATGTCTGGTGAGTAACTTCCAGTTCAAAGACCGAGACGGTCAAACTCCCCTTCCCTCCGAACTTCACAAGGGACTTAAACCAAAACACATCCCACGAGCAGATCGAAACCATTCATCCCTTTGCGAATGGGAACGGCAGGTTTGGAAGAATCATAGTCGAGCATTTTTGTGAAAAACATGGCTGGACTGTTCCAACCTGGGGAGCTGCGCTGAAAAACACACCAAGGGACCGCCGAAAAAACAATATCGCTGCGCTGAATGACGCACGGAAAACTCGAAATTACGCAGGACTAGTCGAGTTCATGTACTCGTAGGAACTGCAATTTGAATCTGGATTTCAGTCAGATAGTTCTTCGGGTTTCCCCTGAAGATCATTCCCGGCCCCTTCAGGTAGACCTCGCGAACGGGCAATTTCGCCTTGTAGCCTTTGCTGTTCAAGTAAGACAGAATCTTCTCATAAGATCTGCCTATGCTCTCGTAAGGGCCTTTATGAATCAGCGTCAGGAAGGTTCCGCCTTCCAATGATTTAACCGTGCACGATTTCGAATCAATTTCTTTTCGGATCGGGAAACACGACTCGATGTCCGCATCGTTCTCTTTGAATTCGAGTTCGTGATAAAGATTCATTGGCTTTCCGCCGATGTGCCGGCCCACGGCTCGGGCAAGCTTTCCGAAATACGTGCCGGTGTCCCGATATTTTCCCTTCCACCGGATAGTGGCGACCAGGAGTGATTCCTGCTTTCGTTCTTCGATTTCAAATTCATCACGAGTCAGCATGGCGAGCGCCTCCTTTTCTTTCTTGATGATGTGATCCAAAGAAACGGTGACTGACTTGAGATGCCGAATACCGGCTTCGATTTCTGATTTCTTGCTCAGCAGAAAGTGAATAATGTCCTTTTCATCGCCGAACTTGGCGACGATCTGCGCTATCTGCTCGAGGGAAAATTCCATTTCCTTCAAGCAGACAATCACCCGAGCCTGCTCGACGTTCTTCGCGTCGAAATACCGATAGCCCGTCCCCTCATCTATAGCTGAAGGGATTAAGAGCCCCTTTTCGTGATAAAGATGAATGGCTTTGATGGTCAGCCCGGTTATTTTTGAGAATTCGCCAATGTTCAGCATCGTCAACTTCCGTCCTTGAAGTAGGATCGCCTCTTCCCCAAGGGGAGAGTCTAGCTAAAAATTAAATAGATGTAACGTCGTTATGCGGCCTTCTTCGCTTGAGCCGGTCGAGCGATCGGCAGCGACAGCGTGAATGTCGATCCGCTTTTTTCATCACTCGTAACCGAGATCTTTCCTCCGTGCGCTTCGGCAACCCCTCTAACCAGGGACAGTCCGATTCCCCAGCCGGATTTTCCGGGTGCTTTTGCCTTAACGACACGTTGGAGAGGATTAAAAATAATTTGCATGTCAGAGGATGAGATAGGCGGTCCCTCATTGTGGACCGCGACTTCAATGTCTCCAGTACCCCGAGTGAGGGTGACTGTCACAGGACGTGTTGTGTCCCCATATTTCACTGCGTTCACCAATAAGTTTTCAATTGCCCTCTTTATATATCCAGCGTCCCAGCTCCCAATTACGGGGTCTGCGCCTGCTTCAAATTTGAAATGGTCTCCGATGGCCGTAGTTGTTTCTTCCAGTGTCGTTTTGACAATGGCGCGCATATCGGTAAGTTCAAAAACCAGCGGCAGGCTTCCGCCTGCTTGCACTTGATTCGAATCCAAAAGATCCTGAATCATACGTTCGGTGCGGGCGATTGAATCCACAATGCGAGCGGATAAAACCTGGATCTGTTCCACGTTTTCTGGATGTCTCAGACTAAGTTGGGCGGCAGCTTTTGCCGCAGTAAGCGGATTTCGCAAGTCATGGGCCAAAGCTGAAATAAATTGTTCTCGAAGGCGATATTGAAAATCGGCGAAAGCGGCAGTCGCTTCTGAGATACCAACTTCAATCGCGTTAATAATTGCATTTCTGGCCCGCGGGTCAATCAAAGCATCAGGTGCCAATACGTCAAAAATCGTCCTCCGCAGCAATCGATATTCGAAAATAATCTGTTTAATGGAATATTGAGGGTGAGCCGCTCGCTGTAGTCCGTGTGCTTGAGAAACGACGAGATCGGGCTCCTCGCTTTTTTCGAGGTTCTCTAGGGTCCTGGCAAGGGCCTCAAGAACCAAGGGAATTGAATTTCGCAAATGAGATGGTTCAAGACTTCGCGCGGCAATGACACTTTCGCGGACTCGCTGCTCCCAAAGCTCCAGAATCCGGCCGCTTGAACTTCGCAAACGATCGGCTAATGATACCTCGTCCGAACTCGTCTCTTTGGCATTCGATGAATCCATAAGAATCTGAAATCAAGTCGCATGCCAGAATGGCGAATCATAAGTCGCCGCGCCAGGGGCAAAATGCTGCGCGCAAAAATCGAAATTACGCGAACAGGCAAATCCTCACTTAACTAACCCATCCGCCCCTGACCCCCCTGAAATGAGAATCGTCACCCCCAGACGGAGTTCGAACCCGGCGAATTCTGTTCGCAGATTCGCTTTGTGAGCCGTCTGCAAAACATTGACATAGCTCGCGGCAGTTGTGTTTTTCTGATCCTTTGAAGACAGTCCACTCGCGACCGAGACAAAATGGTACAGGCCCGTCAGGTTGGCTGAAAAAAATGATTTCGTGTACAAGCGCACACCGAGCCCGGTGGCCAGATCAAGACCCATGTTCGAGTAGGATTTCCCCGCAGCGGATACCGTGTTCCACGGCAGTCCAAGAACAATCGGGACAAAGACCTGAAAGAGCCCGAGCTTCCCATACGGTTCATTCAACGGAATCGCTGAGGACAAATACATTTCGTAGAATTTATGAGGCGCATCGGTCACAAGGGTATCGGTAACCGTCATGACTTTGGTCGTGGTACTCGTCGTTTCATTGTGCGCGATCAGTGAAGGCGTAGTCCCGCTGCCGTAGCGAAACCCGAGCGCGAACCACCCGGGTCCAAACTGAACGTCGAAACTACTGGATATGCTGCTTTTGAGCGCTTCCGCATCGCTACGCAATTTCACATCCAGAACCGGCGAATACCCGAATCCGAACCCCGGCGTTGAAGTTCCATATTGCGCGCGAGAGGCCTCCTCCGCTGCTTTTTGCCGCTGATCCCGCCCGAGCTCCAATTCCGCGACCCGGGCGCGGACAGCGGCCGCTTTGTCCTCGGGGGGCTTGCGGTCGAGATAAGCGCGAAACGCCTGAATCGCCTCTTCCTCATGATCGAGCCGCTGCTCGCTCGTCCCGAGCACGAGCCAGGCATCCGCGTTCGCCGGATCAAGCACCGTCGCAGCCGCGGCCTCGTCGCGTGCTTCCTGCCACAGTTTCTGAGCCGCGAGTTTTTTTGATTTTGTTAAATGAATTTCGGCTTCACCTTTTGCATCGGCCACTTCAACCGACCACGCACGATCGGGAGCCATTGTAATGAAAACAGCGTTTCAGAACAGTGATTCTCGGCAAATGACTGGCTCAATTCTTTAACCTTTTGCTGCATCTTCGCGCGTTCCATCATCATATTACCTAGCCTGAACGCGCCAATAATTTCGGGGTAATCAGGCCGCTGCCCGAGTCAGGTTTTCGAGAATTTTCTCAAACTCCCTGCGGACACGGTCTTCATTGGTCATTTTGAGAACCGGTTTTCCGGACTTATTGACGACCCGGCCCGCACGACTGATGAGTTTGAAGCGCAGCGATTTCAGGGATTCAAAGCTGTAGCGGCCGGTCCGACTTGTCGAGCGTTTCCGGAGTGCGGCTTGGTCGGTAGCCAGTTGGAAGTTTTTGATCAGTGAATGAGTCAAGATCGATAGCGCCTGGTAGGCGGAGTTCGCATTGAAGTTCTTCGTCGGGATGTTGGCGAAGCCATACTCCGTTTTCAGCTCGGCAATCTCCCGCTCCATCGCGCATCGTCCGTTGTAAAAATCCAAGGCATTTTCCGCCGTCAGATTCTGATTCGTCACGATCACCTGATACTCGTAAATCCCGTCGCCCGGATCGAAGAGATCCAGCTGAAAGGTCTTCGGCTTTTGATTGTTCCTGGTCAGGCACTTTCGGAAGATAATGACCGGAATTTCCATCTTCCACTTTTTCAGTGTCAGCGTCGTCTGAAAGAATCCGAGATCCTCCCCAGCCTTGCACCACCGCTCGCGCTGGTTGATCAAGTCCCGCGCGCCCGTCCACTTCCAGATGGGCATCTTGACGGCATAAAGAACCTTGGCCTGCGATAGAAAACGAAGGATTTTCTCGGAGAAAAAGGCACTATCGAGACGAATCTCGATAGTTATGTTACCAACGGCGGCGCGAACCTCCCGGATGCAGTCGGCAATCATCTTGAGAGCGCCTCCTTTGGAATCATGGTAGCTGCCCCGTCGATTCTTGACCCGAAGGAAATGCCCTGTTTGGGTCACATGACAAAGAAACGGGTAATAGGATTTTGAAAATCTTTTGTGTGGATTATAGCCCCACGCGGCGTTCTCAACTTCATCGCCGGTTGACAACACCGTCCCATCGAAGTCGAGGGTGATGCGCCTGAGCTTCAGTGCGGCGAGAGTTCCTAAGACGAAAAATGCGTTCATCTGATTTAGGATGTCGATGGTGATCGGCGTAAATCGAGCCAGCCAGCGGCTCAGGGTCCTCTCGGTCGCGATCCGCTTGACTCCGACGATCCGCCTTACCAGGAAATCGCCCGCGATGTATCGGATATGCCGAAGGCGGCTGCCGCCAGAGAGCCACAAGGTCACAAATGTCAAAATCAGTTCTGGAACCTTGTAATCCCCGCCGAGCCCGGCTGACCTGAAGAATCCGGTAATCGTTTTTCGAACTCCGATCCGCCGAAAATACCGATTGAACAGCTCAAGCCCGGAGAAGCTTGTCAACTTCTCGTCGGTGAACTGGATTTCCAGATTTCCGTTGATTCTGTCGTGGATTTCGTGGTTTTTTATCCTCACTGGAAGTGACCTTTCTCAGCTCTGTTTTCTGTTCTTCGCAAAACAAAAATAAAGCCGAAAACAAGTCACTTCCAGTACTTCTTTACTTTTTCACCCCGAAATTATTGGCGCGTTCAGGCTAGGTTGTACTTGTATTCGCCGAGTTCCGCGTTACTAATCAGATAGCCGGCCGCGGCCACTTGGAGTTTAATCCCGATCACCGCCGTTTTGAACGCGAATTTTCCGAGAGGCCCGCCGCCGTATTCCGCGAGATGCTCGCCGGCGAATTCCCAACCGCCGGCTTCGTTCATGAACTTCCGGTTGAAGTCATCGAGCGCTTTAGTGATCTTATTGCGCAGGGGCACATTCTTTTCGAATTCGGTGGGCGCGCTTTCTGCGGCCATGGTCGCGAGCGAGACAGCCTCGTCGCCATACTTCATCCCGTTGGCAATCCATACCCTGGCTTGCCTGATCTGAGCTTTCGAAAGTTTCTTCGCGGAATTCGCCGTTCCCAAGGCGAGTTCCATTTTGTCCAGACCAAGCTTCATTTTTTGAAGCTGATCCTTTGCCATGAGAAAGTCCGTGACCTTTCCCTTGAACAGATCGGCAGCCTTGTCTCCCGCGAGATCTGTAGCCACGCTCGCGGCGTCCCGCGCGGACTTGCTTTTGTCTGCCTCAGCCTGCTGAATCATTCTTTCGTTCTTGCCAATATTGATATTGATGCGTTTAATCCCGGTCTCAAGTCGCGAAGCCGTATCGGCGAGCCTGCCGCACTCTTCTTGACTCATGCGCGGACTTGAACTCAGAAGTTCCTCATCGGATAAGCCGTCCTTCTGACTGACGAGGCTCAGCATTTCTCCCGCCTTTTTGTCTTTGCGGTCGTTTTCCTCCTTGAGCCGGCGCTGCCGTTCCGCTTCCTGTTGCCTGAGATACTCTTGATAGGCGCGCTCCCGTTCAAGCCGTTCCTGCTCAGCGATCTGCTTGTCTCCGGCGCTCGGCGAGAACCGCGGGGTCCTCCGGCGGTTCCGGAGCGAATAGCCCTTGAATCATGCCCTGAACGGCATTCATCATAAGTTGCTGCTGCGGAGATACTCCACCACCCGAACTTCCGGAAGAACGGCGCGCCCTCGCGGCGCAACAGGCTTCGGAACCAGGCCCGCAACCACAACCGGTGTAACCGTCGAAACAGACACTGCTCACGCACTTTCCCTGTACTGAAAAGGCGGCTTCGGACATGAAGAGAGGGCTTGAGGCGAAAACGATAAAAAACAGCCGCGTGAAAAGCCTCGACTTGAAAGAAACCGCCATCGCACCCTCCCTTGAATAGAGTAACACCCGGTTCGTAACCGTCGATCGGTAGTCGCGTTTTGACTCCGCAAACCCCCTTCGGCATACTGCGATGATGAAGCCCCCAAAAGACCTAGCCAAGAGGACGAAACGACTGGAACTCCGTGCCTTCAGAGTGTCGGATTACGGCGTGTGGAAAGAGTATAAGCTACGCACCCAACGCGCAAAAAATCGTTGGGACCGAATAATAAACAAACCAAGCGATGCCTCATTGAGCGCGTTTCGTAGATTTTTGAAGAAACTCCGCAGCGATGAAAGCCGGGATTTCACTTACACCTTCGGAGTATTTCTTCGACACAGTGCCGAACTGATCGAAAAACCGTCCATAAATTCGCGCTTGACCCAAAGCTCAGGGAGGACATGGTCGTATGATGTCAGCTGGGTCGGTCCCGAGAAAAAAGGAGTGTGAAATCAATAGAGTCAGCAAGAATGATTAATAATATTCAAGCCTTTGTCCGATACGACTCATTATGAAATCTACACTCGGCCTTTGCCTTCTTCTTTGCGTGGTCTGTCTCAGCGGCGGCAATCGGCTTTGCATCGCGGACAGTGCAACTCAAGATCTTTTCTTATCGGATACCTTTCGGTTGGGTATGTCGCAAAAGCTGAAGGCAAAACAGGCATACCTCCCTTCCCAGGGCGCTTATCAAATGGAGGGCACATATTCTGGTAAACCATATAGGGTCTGGATTCAGCGCACGATTCCAGAAACGATTGCGAATCCTGTCTCGGTGAAACGAGTGTGGGCGGAAAATCTATCTATCCTGAGGTCAATGGGGCAGAAATTGGATGATCATGGCTGCAAAGAGGAAAAAGATCATCTCTTCCGTTGTCATTCCACTAGCCGGTTTAAGAACGAATATAGTGAGTCTTACTTTTTTTGGAATGGCAAGGCAGATCTTGCCGTCGTTCGGGTAACTTCCGTGGCTTCGCTGGATTTCGTTTCCAATCTCATATCAACGTTTAGTTTCAATTTCAAAAGCAGGTCATTGGCAGGGGGCAAAAAATGAAAACGCTTCACTGCCCAGCTGGATTCCTGATCGGACTCTTGATATCGACGCCAGCTTTTGCGAGTGGATACTCCCCCGCATCCGACTTGAATGCCGCCTTCGGCGGAGGTTGCTCAACCACAGGAGCATTTTCGTCTACTCTTGACGCTAATGCCGCTGCTCTTAAAGGAATGCTGGACTCGATGAAGTCCGACGATGCATGCAAGGGCCTGTCACCTCTATTTGACAGCGTATCTTCCGACATTGTGAACAGCCTTGAATCCCGAAACACCAGCAAATATTTAGAAGAGAATTTGACCGCATACATAAATGATTTGAACGCGGCCATTGCTTCCGAGGAAGAAAAGGGCGGTTCTGCCGATGCTGATTACTTATCAGCCTTAAAAGCCGAGCTTAATACAAAAAAAATTGCACTGCTTCAGACAAAAAGCAATCAGGACTATTCCGCTAAGACCGGATCACATGAAAAAATCAAGCACCTCTATACCGCCACAAGCGCTCTTATGGACGGCCTCTTGAATAATGCTGCTTGTGCCGGGAAATATCCCAACGTGCTCGCGCAAATTGGCGCTCAAATTTTGAAAATATCTTCTGATTATTCGACCGGACTGACAGGCTCTTTACTGATGGCGGCCGGTACGGTCGTGGATAAGCTCGTTACCTTCATCCGGGGTTTGAAGCTTGCGAAGCCGATGAATGACCTGGAGCAGGAACATCTTGGAATGGCGCTCGGGTGTGCATTTGAAAGCCTTTCAAGAACATACTGTCAGGCTCGTGACGTTCAATTTGTCGCCCAGAAACACAGCAGAATTCAAAGTTCTCCGAACTGTGGCTGGGAAGGCGTTGACCTCGTTGGCCGAGATATGCCCGCCTTTTTGGACTGGGTCTCTCGAACTTACGCAGGCTCTGAACCAAGCAGTTCGTCCCAAGCAACCGAAAAGCAATCAGCCATCACGATCCGTTATCAACTGGATGTTCTCGACACCTCTTTAAAAGGCATTTTTGCTGACGCGCAAAAACTTCTCAATCAAACTGCGGATCCTGATAAGAAAAACCAAATTCTTATCGGGTTGCTGAGTTCCAGGTTGGTCCCGCTCATTCAGTCTTACAGCTACAAGACGACCTACGATAGCACAGGGTCCCAAAACGTGGCCGTCGGACCAATCGGAGATGCCTTTTCTGAAGATCCAAACTGCGGACCTTTGACCTACTTTTACTCATCTGGTGCGGCAAAAAAGTGTCTGCCGAATTCAGCGGCGGGTGAAACATGTATCAATTGCGTCCAGCGGGTTTATGGAGATCAGGCTCCAGATCTTGGTAAGATTTCGGCTACGTGGAATACCTTAAGGGCTTTGTCCGCACTGAATGTTAGCAACCGTGAAGCTTTAGTCATGGAGCAAAGCCCAGCGTTGGTCCTGACGCTTGCCGATACGCTCGGAGCGAATCAACGTCGCCCCAGATTTTTCCTGGATAATGCGAAGGTATACTTGCAAAATCTTTTGGACTCAAATGATCCGATCTCTCAAGGGTCTGCGAAAAAAACTGTTTCCCTGGCGCTGAGCCGGGTGAAGTGTGCGCTTGAATACTTGGATGAATACTCGACCGGGGTAAAGCAATTAGCGGCGAACGAGCCTTCTTCGTGCTCCCCAGACCCAGGAGCGCCAGCGCAAAAAGACGCACAATACTATGTCAGCAGGCTCTCGCAACTTCTCGCCCCATCCGGCGACACCAACTCTTTGAGCAAGGAAATCAACGTTATAGTAAAGAAAGACATCGATAGGAAGATTGCCGACGGCCAGATTGACGAAGCATTGGCAGCCATAATGAAGCTTTCTACGACAGATAGCCTGAGTGAATTTTTAAAAGACTATGACCAGAACCTGGACATGCTCGACAGTCATGTCACGAACGTAAAGAGTGCTAGCAAACGCCAAATGAAAGCCGTTTGGGACGTCTTTGAAGATGAGATTATTGGGCGCCTAAAGGGATTAAGCGCGGATAAGGACCCTATCGCGCAGAAGTCGCTGAATCTTGAATGTGCGAGGATGCTTGTTGTTCCTTTTGGAGCCACTTTTCGAGGCAAAATATTTAAGCTACCGGATGATGTTGCAAAATATTGCAAAGGAAGAAAATTCGAAAGTATGTACCATAAATCCAAGCTCGTTATTGATTTCAACAGCATGATTCACAAGTCACCCGAGGACCGAGTGTGCGTGGTTTACGACTTCTTCCGAAAATCAAAGCTCTATAGCCAAAAACATTCTCGAGACAAAGCGAAGTAGGATTGTGCAGTGCTCGCTGCAACCGTTTAAGAGCGCATCATTTCGACGGACGTGTCCAAGATGACACATTGTTTTCAGAATTATAGACGTGTTAAACTAATCGTACGGTAAATTTTGGGGGATATGCTCATGACTATTAATTTCGGCAGAATTGCGTTGTTATTGTGTGCTGCGTTTCTGATGCCGCCTCTCGGCACCTCAGCGGCTTGGGCCGCCTCCTATTATGTGTCACCATCGGGGAATGACTCTAACGTCGGAACAAGCACCTCCGCTCCATTTAGAACCATTCAGCGAAGCCTGAATTCGGTTAGGCCCGGGGACACCGTGAATATCATGGCCGGGACGTACTACGAAGGTCTTGTGCTGATGACCTCCGGCACAAGAACAGCCAGAATCACATTGAAGAACTACGCCGGAGCCAGTGTTACCGTGAACTCCGGTAATCAAAGAGCGATCAGGCTGAATGCAGTCATCGGGTATTACACGATTGATGGGATCACTTTTACCTCCAATTACGTTGGAAGATATGTTGGGGATTTTGACTACTCTATCGACTTGGGCGCCGGCGGTCCTGGATGGTGGGGTTATGGATATCCGGTCGATTCGGCCGCTGCGGTTGACGACGATTCAAACGGAAACAATGGTTTTATCGTCCAGAACTGCACAATCACTGGTTCCATTGGGTTTCAGGGACACAACAACGTCGTAAGGAATTGTAAACTCAATGGCAACAATGCCTTTAGAAACGGAATTTATGATTTCACCGTAGTCAGCCATAAAAACCTCTACACCCAGAATACCATCAGTCATTACACGGACAGAGCCATCTGGAGCATGTCGAACACTTATGAAATCACGGTTTCATACAATGACATCTCACACTGGGGAGCTAAGGCTAATCCAGCGGCCGTGGACTTCGATGGGGCCTCGCTACCCGTATACAATTCGATAATCGCCAATAACGTCATTCATGACGGAGATGGCAACAATAGCATGGGTATGCAATTCGAAAATGGGATGAACTGCGTTTGCGAGAACAACATCATTTATAATGTTCTTCATGGCATGACCGTCATTAACTATACGAAAAACGGAGAGGGAACTTACGGTTTTGGGTTTTACAATTTCCAGGTACAGGACCCTAGCCACCTGGTTATGGGCAGAATCCCTTATGTGACGAACAACATTTTCAGGAATAACGTCGTTTACAATGCCTCATTGACGGGCATTCTCGTGAACATGTCTTGGGGTAATTACGTCTACAATAATACCTTTGATGTTCCGGGCGCG
>DATDSK010000087.1:0-16504 GCA_035291325.1 Bdellovibrionota bacterium
GAAGATGAGTGCTCCCGTTTCTTCCAATAACGAGTCGCGATTCTGCGATCAGGCCAGCTACTCGGACCTGTTTTTCAGGCTCCTCGATACCGTATTACTGCTGGACTCTGAAACTTATCAAATTCTTGACATGAATGACGCGGGAGAAAAGCTCCTGAATTCGCCATTGGAAAAGGTTCAACAGAGCTCGCTTCTCGATTGGATATCCAAGGCAAATCCCGAAGGTCCCGTCGAATTCGAAAAAAACCTCAGAATAGCGAAACGCCGCTACTATCCGAGGGCCTGGCAAGCGGAACTCAGCGCACCGGATCGAACCATTCCGATCAGCGTTTCAGCTTGCATGCTCAAACTCAGCACGGACCGCGAGGTAATTCAGGTCATTTTGCGGGATATCAGCAAGGAAACCGAAGCACAGCAGAAAATCACCGAGTATATTAACGAACTCGAACTCCTGAACCGCAAGCTGGAAGCGCTCTCAACGACTGATGAAATGACAAAACTCGCGAACTATCGTCATTTCCGTTCGCAACTGCAACTCGAACATGCGCGCGCGCACCGGTACGCGGGGGTTTACGCGATCATTTTTTTCGACGTGGACAACTTCAAACACTATAACGACCGGAATGGTCACCCTGCCGGTGACGAGCTGCTCCGGGAACTCGGCGGCCTGATCAAAAACAGCTGCCGTGATACCGACCTCCCGGCGAGGTATGGGGGCGAAGAGTTCGTGATTCTGTGCCCGGCCGTGGAATGGGAAAACGCAATGGTACTGGCCGAACGAGTTCGGAAAGCGGTGGAAACCCGCAACTTTCCTTTCGGCGAGCATCAACCACTCGGAAAGCTGAGCGTCAGCGTCGGCGTCGCGAGCTATCCCCATGACGGAGCTACCGCGGAAGAAATCATGAATTCCGCGGATAAATCGCTCTATCATTCCAAGGAATCCGGGCGAAATCGCACGACCGCGCATCATTCGATGATGGCGATGGCAACGGCAACGAAAAAGCCCCCCGCTGAGGAAGCGGCGTAGCGCAATTCCACCCGCCTGTGTTAAGGTCCTGTCATGGATTTTGGCAAATTCGTCCGTTTGGCTGCTTTTGCTGCCATCCTCGCGGGATGCGGGCAGGACCGCCCGGAAGCAACGACGATTTCCGGTTCGACCTGCACTCCAGAGACGGCGCAAATTGCCGTCACCGATGGTTTCCTGCAAAGACTCTGCGGATGCCAGGAAGCCGCGGGTACGGTCGCGACGGCGAATGAGATCCTGACATGTTCGGTCCCGCGCGGAACTACCGTATACTTTCACTATTACTCGACGCTCTTAATGCATCAGATCGTCTCAAACGGAACACCCGGATTTCAAAGCAGCCCGTTGAGTGACCCGAAGTTACCTTTGATTATCAGTTTTCATCCCGTACGCCTGGACATTGTCGGAACCTACGGTTTTGAAGACGCCTTCAACTCGGCCATCGCGGGTCAGATTGTCGTTTACTGAGTTCGCCTGCCCCGACGCATGGGAAAAATTTTCCCCGTTAAGGCCGCCAACCTGATTCCGATAAATCCCATGTAAGCGCTTCGCGCTGATCCAAGGAGGGATAGCATGGGACACACGAATTCCAAAAAAGGCCACAACACCACCAATTCAAAACAGGACAATACCGTCGAAGTTCTCTATCAGAAAATGGGAGATCGCTGGTTCGCGTTTTCCCTGATCGGAGACGAGGTATTCGTCGGCTCGCTTCGCCAGGATGAGATCGACTGTCCCGACGTCCCCGTGGTCGAAGGCCCGCATCGTTACCGGGACCTGCAGTAGAATGCACTCTTCTCAAAAGAGCGCCGGCCCGGGTGACAAGAAAGAACTCGAGGTCCTGCTACAGAAAACTGGCGAGCTTGCGCTGGAAAAGTCCGAAAAGTCCGCCAAAATTTTGACAGCCTGGATAAACGAAAAACTTTTGAAGAAGCCGCAGAACAAAAAAGCTGCCTAGCTGTGTTATCCTGATTCCAGTTAAAGTCGGCCGTTTGCCGGCAAGAACAGGATAACAAATGCTTCGCCTATCTCTCCCCGCCCTGCTTGTACTGCTTTTCAGCCCCCTTGCCTTGGCCTCGATTGCCGAAACCGAATTAACGGTCCAGCGATGCCCCGCTGTTCTCGAAGAAGCCACTGAAGTGAGCCCTGAAATAAACCATGAAATAGCCCCGGAGCTGAGCGCCGAGTCCCAGGGAACAGGGTCCCCCTTGTCCAATGAAAATAGCGAACAAGGCACCACTACTGAGCGCGCCGAGGACTCAGAATCTTTTCCGGTTTTGACGTTATAAGTAGAAGACCGTTACGTCACCGAGATCCTTGTGCGAATGCTCGGCGTAAAGTTCCAGGAATTTAACGAACTGCTGATAAGCGTTGTAAGAACCCGTCGTCTGATCAATTGAGCAGCCATATCGCATGAATGACGTGTTGCGCTCGATCGCGGGTCGTGAATTCTGGATTTTCACGTGAATCTCCAAATACGTATCCTGGCTGAAATAGAGCCGCAACGGCACCTCATTCAGGTCTTTCGGCCAAGGCCTCGCGGGATCATAGGGAACTTGAAACGAACACCCCTGCTCGCTGATATCAACGAGTTCGATGGGGCACATTTCGGAATTTCCGAGCACAGAGTAGACACTCAGCAAATGCTTGAAGAAGATGCGCTCAGTCTTGCGGCGCTTCTCGTCTAAACGCTGCGCGCGAATTTCATTGAAATCAATGACTCGCTCATTACCCTGCGCTTCATTAGCTGGCCCTGGGCCTGGCCCTGGCTTCCCAATACGATGAGGCATATCCAAATCCTCCAAGGGACGTATCGGAAGCAAGTTGAAGGCCCTGAAGAAGTAAATTTTGCCCAGTACTTGGGATTCTCGTCGCGGCGGACGTGCGTCTTACGCCAGCCAGCAGCTAAACTACGGGCTGCTGCTCGATTTGTACGACATCGACGAGGCCATCGAGCATTTTCAGAAAGGACGAAAAAGCCCGGTATGACTGACCATTCTTGTCTGAAAACGACGCACCCACGCGCCGCACGCCACCGCGTTCTTCCAGACGGGCGATTTCGACTGAAAGAGGCAGGTACAACGACTGGTTCAAATAAAGCCGCACGTCGAGGCTATCACCGGTATTCACGTTAAAGTCCGCGTACGACTCCCCTTCGGTATCCAGCTCGAAGCCGATTCCCTCGTCGCTCAGATCACAAATCTGAAGTCGATGAACTCCCTTTCGGGGGACCACCACAAAAATGGAAAATGTGTCCAATATCGGCCGGCGTTTAGCCCTTCGTCGTTCCGTCGTTGTTCCTTTGGTCATAACCCCTCTCTTCGCGGCATACCATTTAACGTCGGGGTAATCCGCTCAGCTTGATCGATTTTGGCCTTAAGCGCGGTGATCGCGCCTTGCGCCTGCGAAATTGCCTCTCCTGCCTGAATGTCAAAGGAACGAGAAACAACCGCGGTAAAATAAGTGTTGTGAAAACTATGAGCCCGTTCAACCGCTTGCCCAGCTTGTTGCGTCAACCTGTACAGAACACCGTAGAAAAAATCATCCTTCAATGACTTTTCAGTCCACGCGATAAAGGTCGTGTTCATTTGTTTGGCGAAATCAGTCCAACTCTTATTATAGGCCTGCCACGCTTTCTTCTTTTGCGGCGTTAATCTTCCCTTTCGTAGCTGGTCATATCGTTGAATGCTCTGCTTGAGTTGACTTTCGAGCGTGACAGCGAATTGCTTCACTTCGGAAAGTTCAGCGCCGGCCTTCTCCCGCAACTTGTCGTGAAAAGCTTTCAGGCGTGCGGTGTAATCGCCGTCTTTCTCTCCGCCCAGAAAGTAAGACTTCCACACCAGAAGCTTGCGCCCTTTTGGAATACTCGGTGAAATCCCGAGCGTGATCTTGTCAGGTTCCGGTGCCTGCGATCCGACCAGGATCGCATTGACCTCCGAAGACTGGCTTTCGCTCTCGACGGCGAAGACCAGGTATTGACCGCGTGGCAGCGGCTTCCCGGAAAATCGGAATTCCGACGTCGCTCCGAGTTTCTTAACCACGGTCAATTCCCGCTTTTCCAGATAAGAAAGCTGATTCAATAAAGTGTCGGGGACACCTTCCACATAGACTTCCACTCTCGCGCCGTCCGGCAGATTGGACGAAACATAAAATTTCGGAGCAAGCAGATCCGCTCTGGACAAAGCCAATGCGAGCTTGGCGGCTCCCGGCTGGGCTTTCGTTCCTGCCGCCGCTCTCAGCTCCGCGTAATCCTCGGTGCTGACGTCATCAAGCGACCGGATGGGGGATATCCACTGGCCCAATGCCGGAAATTTTTCGACGACCTGAAGGAGATAAGGCTGTGCGGTATCGGTAACCGTTTGAAGCGCAGCGTTCACGGCGGGCGACTTCAGGACTTCCGTGAAGTACCCTTTCTTGAAAGCAAAACCAACCACACCGATGAGCAAACCCAAGACGGCCAGCTTCAAGACCACGGAGAAAAGTCGCCCAAAAAAGCCCTTCGCGGCAGCCTTACGCTCAATCTGCCGGACCTTTGCAAATTCCTGAAGATCTGCTTCTCCGCCGGGCGGCCGCTCCAGCATGACAGGAGCCGGCATGTCGATATGATGAGCGGCCGGCGTAGGGCGAGCCTCCAGCTGAACCATAAGAGGGGCCGTCGGCTCAAGCGGTTGCATCGGCATCGCGGGCTGAGACAGCTCGGTGAGGGTGACAGCCTGTTCTGAGGTGGACTGTTCCGGAGTAGACTGTTGCGAAGTCGACTGTTCCGGATTCGGCTCGGGAGTCGCGACCAGGAATGGATTTACCGGCTGGCTGTTCGCGTTTTGCACGGCAAACGGGTTCATCGCAAGCGACGGTGATGTTTCTTGCGTAAAAACGCTTTCAGCGCTCGATTTTTCCGCTGCCGGGGCCTGAACTGGCTCGAGCGGCGGCGGGGCAGCCGGGCTCTGGGTTTTGACGATAGCCTCGAATTGCGGTACTTCGCTCATCAGCTTCCAGTCCGCCATCCCCTCACTCCAAACGTGATTGGATGCCGTGACCTGGCGTTCCGTCATCTTCGCTTGGATTTCAGCGAGAGAAAACGGACCCTCATGATGATCGCCCATGTATACGAACCATTTTTTATCTTCGTAGCCGTCCATGTCTCGATTTTTCCGTACTTATCAGTGTACGGGAAATATTCTGCCGAATCAAATCAATGGTTCGTCAAGTCCGCGCGCAAAGGGCGCCGGCCGCCAGCGGCAGCGCGGTCGTGCTCGTCAGACCTTTTTCGGTCTGTTCAGCATCTCAAAAAGGCGCTGATCAATGTACTTTCCTGATTCCTCCAGGAGCGCTTTCGCCTGCTCAATGAGCGCTGAACATCTTTCCTTCATTTCCTTTACGTACTCCTGGTCGGAAATATCCTTGAGATTGATCACCACATTCCAGATGCCGCCTCGCACCCCGACAAAGGCGGCCTGAACGCCGACCGCGGCATCCGTCATCGAATTCGGATTTCCGATAGCGGCGACTTCCCGGGCGAGCTTCATGGCCTCGAAGCTCCACTCGGCGGTACGCCATGGAACATCGATTGCGATTTTCAACCCCTCCTGCATCCTGGTCTGGCGAATCACCTTCTCTTCCGGCGTGGTCTGCGGAAGCCTGCGCGCCTCCATGAACGCATTGAACGCGTTGGTATCGTCGTCTACCGCGCGAATGAGCTGATCCTTTAAAAGCTGGGCACGTTCGGCGATCGCCGCCAAAGTGCCGTCGCGCGACTCGGTGCCCTCTTTGCCGTAAGTCAGATTTGCCACCATCGAAGTGAGCGCCGCGCCGAGGGAACCCGCCAGGGCGGCTATTGAACCCCCTCCCGGCGCCGGCGTGTCGCGCGAAACCTCGTCCGTGAAATCGTAAACGGTTTTCCTGACCAGAGCCTGTTCGGCAACGGCCGGCAGACCGATCACCTTCGTCGTAACGTCAAAAGGCGCGACGTCGTTCAAGCCGAGCGAAAAGACGGCCGTGCGCAGTATGTCACCCGCCGGTACGCCGATCGGTTTCCCTTGCTTCTTTAGGTAATATTTTCCCGCGTCGAGCAGCGCTTGATACGGAATCAGCCCGACGACTTCGCTGCCGGTCACCACAAGTCCCCGCTCATGGGCAAGCCGTCGAACCTCTTCGGCGACCAGATGGGGAGGGGTCACCCTATAATTGGTAAGATTGATCGAGATCTGTGCCCGCTTGAACTCATCGACATACCAGCCAATCGCTTTGCAATCGCTGAATATTCCTGGTTTGTAAACGTTCTTGCCGACCACCCGCGGGGGCTCAAGCTCATTGTCCCTGAGCAGCCGGTCAAGGTCATACCCGTGCGTCGCTTCACAGTGACTGCGCGTTTCGTCATAGGCTTTACCGATGAATCCACAGCTTCCGCACGGAAAAGACCCTTCACCATAAGAAAGCTTTTTCCCCTTGAAATAAAAAGGTGCGGTATTCCCGGTCCGGGCGACTCGCCCCTTTTCGCGTAATTCGAACGCGATCTCAGTCGCCAGCTGCTTGTCATTGGAGTTCAACGTGATGTTGTAAGCAATGAGAAACTCGCGCGCACCGATGACCGTTGCGCCTGATTTCGCATTGAATCGTGAAGGACCAAAATCCGGCTTCCATTCAGGATCGCGAAGTTTTCGCTCAAGCCCCTCATATTCGCCGCGCCTGACATTCGCGAGATTACGACGTTCAGGACGCGTCGCGGCCTCCTCATACAAATAAACCGGGATCTGAAGCTCGCGCCCGACACGCTCCCCGACGCGTTGTGCGATTTCCGCGCAATCGCGAATGGTGACGCCTTCGACGGGAACGAAGGGACATACATCAGTCGCGCCGATCCGCGGGTGAGCGCCCTTGTGTTTCGACATGTCGAGAACCTGCGCGGCTTTGGAAATTCCCTGAAACGCGGCTTCACCAATCACTTCGGGGCTTCCGATAAACGTCACGACCGTTCTGTTCGTGTCTGCGCCCATTTCGACGCTCAGGAGCCGGATGCCCGCAACCGACTCAATCGCATCAGTGATCTGCTTGATCTTGGCAGCATCGCGTCCTTCGGAAAAATTGGGAACACATTCGACAATTTTATGGGATGGATTCATTGGCTTCTCTCCGCAGGGACATCCTATTCGCACCCACGGCGGACACGCAACTTGTTTCCGGCACGCTATTCGCTTGAGAATCGGGTCCTTTGACCCGGGGGAAAGATGTCGCGCCTCAAACTACTACTCCTCTTCCAAATCCTGCCGCTCTGCGCGTTTGGCGCGTCGAAAAATGAAACTTCGGTCGGGTATCGCATCAAAGGAGAAACCGGGGGCGCCGTGACGCTCATCAGCACGACTCAGATCCCCGTAGCGGGGCTCTGGCTCGGAGTAACGCTCTATTCTCCGTCGATCCAAGGCACTCCGGGCGGAGTTGCGATGGACCCGGCAAATAGCGTGGTCCTGGTTTATCCGCTTAAAGCAGGCAGAGCGATCACGGAAATCAGCGTTGAACCGCGTTTCAAAAACGGAACTTTCGAAATGGCTGTGTGGGGAAGACGAATCCCAAAAACCGGCTGCGCCATTGACGATGAGGCCTGTCATAAACTGGGTTACCGATTGACCGAAATGAAATCGTATTCCTGGGGATACCTGACTCCCCTCTGACAGGAAAAAAGGCAAAAAAGGAGAAGAAAGCGAAAATGGACCCGAACAGACTGAACGAACTCGCAATCAACGACTCCGGATTGATTTTTGACCCGGCCACGGGAACGATATCCACCTGTAATCCCGTGGGAACGCTCATCATCCAGTCCCTCCGCCAAGGCAAAACACTGCTCGAAGTCCGGGACACCGTACTTGAAAATTATGATGGGCAATCCGCGGTCGTCGAAAACGACATCCTCGAATTCTGCCGTGAACTGAAGAAAATGGGATTGGTCGGCAATGATTAACGTCGCGGTGACTGGACTGAACGCGGCGGATTCTCCCGCACCCGGAGTCCCGGTGATCCGGTGCCTTCGCGAGCATCCGAATTGGAATGGCCGCATCATCGCGCTCGCCTATGATGCCCTCGAATCCGGAGTCCTTGATCGAAGCATCGTCGATTCGGTCTACCTGATCCCTTATCCGAAAGCGGGTAAGGCCGCGCTCCTGGAACGACTGGTCGCGATCCACCAACGCGAACGAATCGACGTGATCATCCCGAACCTCGATGCGGAACTCCTGAACTTCATCGCGCTCCAACCGGAGCTTTCGGAGCTGGGCATCAAACTTTTCGTTCCGAACGAGGAGCAATTCAAAGCAAGAATCAAAGCCAACCTGCCGCGTTTCTCAGAGCAAAACGGAATCCGCACTCCCCAGACCTCGCTCGTGACCAACCCGTCCAAACTCAACATTTCCGAAAAAGACCTGCCGATTGTCGTCAAGGGACTTTTCTACGAAGCGCATATCGCCCATACCGTTCAAGAAGCTTTCAACCTGGTCCACAAGATCGCCGCGACTTGGGGCTATCCCGTTCTTCTGCAAAAGTTCATCGACGGCGAAGAATATAACGCGGCCGCGGTCGGCGACGGAACCGGCCGCATGGTGGGAATCGCCTGCATGAAAAAGCTGGTCTTCACCGAGAAAAGAAAAGGCTGGGCCTGCGTCAGTATCGAAAATGGTTCCCTCTTCGAGTTCTCAAAAAAGATCGTCCAGGCTTTGAAATGGAAAGGGGCGATCGAGATCGAGGCGATCTACTCGAAAAGCGAGGACACGTTCTACATCATCGAGCTTAATCCAAGATTTCCCGCCTGGATCTATCTTGCAAAAGCATCCGGCGCGAATCTGCCTTACACCTACCTGCAACTCGCACTGGGAAAGCCGATCAGCGAAACCCAGAGCTCCCGGGCCGGTGTCGTGTTCTCGAATTACACAACCAACCTCGTCACCGATCTTTCGTCGATCGGGAGTCTCTTCACGAGCGGAGAAGTGCACTATGAAAAGGCCGTATGAAAGTCCAACCATCTCCCGGCATCAAGGCGGAATCGCGAACAAGTTCGGAGTAGGCGTTTCGAACCGGTT
Organism: Bdellovibrionota bacterium; assembly: GCA_035291325.1. Classification (GTDB taxonomy): domain Bacteria; phylum Bdellovibrionota; class UBA1018; order UBA1018; family UBA1018; genus XYD1-FULL-55-31. The sequence goes on from DATDSK010000087.1 coordinate 9,088, forward strand.
TCAAAGCGAAATCGAGGGATTCCCCGTTTCGAAACTGCTGCAGGAATATGGAAGCCCGCTGTTCGTCTATTCCGAAAAGACCCTGAGAAGGACCTATCGGGAGATGCTCGACGCCTTCTCCTTGCGATACCCAAAAACACGCCATGCATGGAGCTATAAAACGAACTATCTGAAAGCCGTCTGCCGGAGTTTTCACCGTCTCGGATCCTGGGCCGAGGTGGTCTCCGGGATGGAATACGAAATGGCGCGCGCGAACGGAGTAGATCCGCGATTCATCGTCTTCAACGGACCATACAAACCGTACCCGGTTCTCAAGCGCGCCCTCGAGGACGGCGCGATCGTGAACCTGGACAGTCTGGACGAATATTTCGAGACCGAAGAGATCGCCGCTCAGCTCGGGCGCCCGGTCAGGATCGGGCTCAGGCTCAACATGTCCCTGGGCACTCATATGTCCTGGGATCGGTACGGATTCAATATCGAATCAGGAGAAGCGGTAGCGGCCGTAAAAAGGATTCTCGCGGCCCGAAAAGTCACGATCGAAGGCATCCACGCGCATATCGGCACCTTTGTTTATGACGTTCAAAACTATAGCACCGCGGTGACCAAGCTTGCCGAATTCGCCACTGCCCTTAAGAACGACTTCGGGATCTCGCTTAAATACATCGATATCGGCGGCGGCTTTGCTTCGCGGAACCGGCTCCGAGGAACATACCTGTCGACGGCCGACATGATCCCGTCCTTCGATACCTACGCCGAGGCGATCTGCAAACCGCTTCTGGAGGGCTTGGCGACCGCCTTTCATCCCGAGGAACTGCCGACCCTCATTCTTGAAAGCGGCAGAAGAATGATTGATGAGGCGGGAGTGCTGATCTCGACGATCTCATCCACGAAACGCATGAATTCAGGGACTCGCGGATTGGTGATCGACGCCGGAGTAAACCTGCTTTTCACGTCGTTCTGGTACGATCATGACGTTCTCCCGACCGCCGATCACGGCTATTCAAATGAGGATCATGTTATTTTCGGCCCGCTGTGCATGCAAATCGATGTCATCCGGCCGACCGTCCATTTGCCCCATCTCGAGAAAGGGGATTCGGTGATCATCAAACCCGCCGGAGCGTACAACAACACGCAATGGATGCAGTTCATCAACCTTCGTCCGAATGTGGTCATGATCAGCGAAAACGGGCAAATCGGGCTCATTAGAAGGGCCGAGGACGTGGCGTATTTACAGGAAAGGGAAACAGTTCCCGAATGGCTGAACGGCTGAGTTATCTATCAGATACCCTGCTCCGAAGCTATTCTCAGATTCTTTTCTCGGAAAGCCGGAGCGTCGGCGCGGCAATCCTGGTCTCGAGCCTGGTCATTCCCGCTCACGGCTTCTGCGGCATTGTCGGTGGACTCTCGTCCGCCGCGTTCGCTTTCCTGATCGGAATGGACCGCATCGCGGTTCGAAAGGGCCTCTTCGGGTTCAATGGGGTGTTGACCGGCTTGGCGCTGGGATATTTCTTCAGTCTCACACCGTCACTCCTGGCCCTGCTCCTGGTGGGTTCCATTCTCGTGACCCTGCTGACCATCCTGATCAATCACGTTTTCATGGTCCATCTGGCGGCACCGGCGATGAGCATGCCCTTTAATGTGGCTACCTGGCTGATTCTTCTCGCAAGCATGGATTTCGGAATATTGAATGCGGCGCTCCCCCGGGAAGCGCTGATCGCATTACCGTGGGATGCGCCCTATCCCGCCGATCTCTTTCTGAGAAATGTCGGCGCGATTCTCTTCCAGTTCTCGCCTCTTTCCGGCCTCATCATCACTTTAGGATTACTGGCCTACTCGCGAATCGCGCTACTCCTCCTGGTCGCCGGCTTCCTGGCGGCATTGGGCGTTCAGGAGTTTCTTTTCGCGTCCGAAACGCAATGGCTCGCCTTCAATCCGATGCTCGCGGCACTCGCGATCGGCGGGGTGTTTCTCATTCCGGGTCCGGCGAGCTTGCTGCTGGCCCTTGTCGCGGCCGTGCTCGCCGCGGTTCTCGTGCACGCGAATTTGGAAGCCTTCCCGCAGAGCCTCTCGCCGTTGGCTTTTCCGTTCAATGCCGCCGTGGTTCTCATCCTCGTGACGCTCCGGCTCCGAACCTATTCGAGCCGTGCGGTCCAGCTGGCCACGGGTTTCGGCAGCCCCGAGACAACCCTGAAAAATGCCAAAGCTCAGCGCAAATTCAGACGCAGGGAACTGAGAATCGGAGTTCCGTTTTTCGGAAAGTGGAAAGTCACCCAGGCGATTGACGGTCAGTACACGCATCAAGGCTACTGGCGCTTCGCTTACGATTTTCAAGCCGTCGACTCCTCTGGACAGCTCTGGAAAGAACCAGGCGAAACATGTCAGGATTTCCTGGCCTACGGCCGACCGGTCCTGGCGCCTGCCGACGGGCGGGTGGCTCTGACACTCGACGGAGTCCCCGACAATGCGATCGGATCGATCAACACCGATCAGAACTGGGGCAATTACTGCATTATCGAGCATTCGCCCGGATTCCATTCCTGCATGGCCCATCTCAAACCGGGCTCGCTCATGGTCAGCCCCGGACAGCCCGTCAGAAAAGGACAGCCCGTCGGACTTTGTGGCAACTCCGGTCGCTCACCCTACCCCCATATTCATCTCCAATTTCAATCCAGCGCGATTCCCGGAGCCCCGTCGATCCCCTTCGAGTTCCAAAATCTGATGGTGGGCGGAGTGCCGCCGCAATCGCTCACGTTCCTGAGCCACGGCATTCTCCTGGAAAACGAAATCGTCGAAAACACGATCCTCTCGTTCGATGGATCGCTCTTCCCGTGCGTCGCGGGCCTTCGCTGGACATACGAATTCAATGAGTCGCGCGAAACATGGGAGTCCGCGGTGGACGCGATCGGCCACACGTACATCGAATCCTCCCCCTTGCGGACGCGGCTCTATTTTCATGATGTCGAAGGCGTCTTTGAGATCACTCGGATCGAAGGAAGCAGGGAGACGGGGCTCTTCTTGTTCGGCGTCAGCATCTCAGAAGTTCCCGATCTCTCGCCCGATCCCGGCCACGTCGGTGCCGTCCATTGGCTTGCCTCGAACTCCGCCGATGGAGCAGTCCCCCCCCCTTGGATGGAAATATCCCACCTGCTCTCGCTTTTCGGCATAGCCCTTCAGGTCGCGACGAAGTACCAAATGACCTCGACGGCAGGCAAACGCCGTGTTTCGGCCGATCCGAAATTGTGCCTGAAGCTCCCTTTCCGGAAGCTCCCCCTCAAGGCGCTTCCAAAAAAAGAAATGCTCTTTGCCGATCGAGCCGTCGAGTGGCTTTCGATTGAAGGGACAACCGTTCTGCGACGGTTGAGGTGAGGGCACCTGTAGCACCTTTATCGGGGCGTCAAAATCATGTCGCTTCCCTTTACGCGTACGCGCGCGAATTTGCATTTTCGTCTCAGCTTTGTTTCAGGTTTTCGAGTTTTAACCCGATCAGAAAAATGGATGTGTCACTCTCGACCTGTTCTGTTCGTACTGTCCCTTCTGCTGGCGCTCGGCATGACAGCCGGAGCATACCGTTTTGATCAGAAGAGGTTTGAATCGCGAAAGATTTCGGAATCCCTCACCTGGGCACGGCAGATCGCGACCCAAGCAGAAGGGCTGGCAATGAACGCCCGAAAAGAATCCATCGTCGACCCGATGGGCTGGGCTGTCGGCTTTCTGGCGCAGGGGATCGAACCACGAATCATGCAGATCACGAAGGTACTGGGTTCTCAACCGGTACAGGAAGCGTATCTCCTCGACAAACAAAAGGGCGTTTTCGAATACACGAAGATTTCCCTGCCCGAAGTCAATACCGGGATTCGCATTCGCATTAGCGTTCCCTTCAGGGGCTTCCTCGATGCGCGCTCCCGATTCGGTGATGACGTTACCACTCTCGCCTTCCTGCTTCTGAGTTGGCTCGCCATTGTCTTCGCCGTCGGCTTACCCCTGGGCTGGCAATTTCATCAGAGACAGCGGGACGACCTGACCGACGCGCAGACCCACGACCGGACCGCGATGGACGAACCGGAGCTGCCGGTTCTGCCCTTAGATCGCCGCATCGATCTCGCGGGATGGGCTCTCGAAGCGAGGCACCTGCTGACAGGCCTCGGGATGAACGTCCGTGAAATTCTCCGATCAGCCGCCCGCCTCGCTCATGCCAGCGCGCGCTCGCATGACGCCGTGACCCCGATTCGCGAGCGTATTCACGTGCAGCTTCGAGAGATCCGGACGGTCCGAAAAATTCTTAAAAACGAAGCCGAAGTCATCCAACTCGTCAATCTCGCGGTGAAAGACTGCTTTATCGAGGAGAACCGCAAGCAGACTTCGCGTGCGAGTCTTGGCGAAGGCGATAAAACGATGAGAATGAGCCAGATAGCCTTCCTGCTCGAGACTTTGAAAAAGACGAACCAGCTCAGCGAGTCCGCCATCCGCGGCCTGGAAATCGGCTATGAGCCGATGGTGACGGATGCCGATATCGCCTTTGAATCCCATTCAGATGTGGTTGCCGCATGCCAAACGATGAACGAGTTCGTCACTCGGACGAAGAGCAACTTGATCGAACAGGCGCGGCAGATGCAATCACTGCTCAAGGAAGTCGAAAGTTCGCTGCCGCGGGATGAAGCGATTCAGCCGGAACAGTCACTTTCCCGCTCGGCTTAGTCAGCCGCTTTGCGCGAGCAGAACCCCGCCGCATTATTCCTTCGAATTATTCCTTGATGACGTCAGTATCCGGCGGCGGTACAAAATTGAAAAGACGGTCTTCGAGAGGCTCGCCCAACTTGATCGCCGAAAGGCTGATTTCGGAACGGTTTCCGTCACGATGCGAGAGAATCACCTTTTTGATGAGCTTCTCACCGGGATCCACCTCGATTTCGGCGCGGATAACGGTACCTGCAGTCCCTTTCTTCGGGATCAGCGCGAAACGTGACGGTTTCTCCTGTTTCACTTTCATGTTCCTGGCGATCGAAAACGAACCCGAAAGAAGCGCATGCGCGAACTTCGTCTGCACTTCGGAGGTTTTTTTCTCGATAACCTGCCCCTGCTCGCCTTCGTCAAACGGCGGGGTGTAGAACCAGAATTTCTTCCCATCACTCACCAGCAGATTCGGGTCGGGTTTAACCGTCTCCCAGCGAATTTTATCGGGCCGTTTGAATTGAATATGTCCTGAACTCGTCTTGGTGCGCTTTAAAGCCGAAACAACGTTGATCTGGCTGAAGTCCGCCTCGAGCGTCGTCGCGCGGGCGTATTTGGCTTCGACCTCCTGGAGAAGAGGCGGGAGTTTCGCCGCGTGAACCGGTTGGAGCGTCAGCGACATTATCCCGATGAGGCCGATGAAGTTAATGGAACCGGGCAGTCGTTTCGTCATGATTCATTGCATTTCGATGGAGACCATCTTGGAAACGCCCGGCTCTTCCATTGTCACGCCGTAGAGAGTGTCATTCAGTTCCATCGTCTTCTTGTTATGCGTAATCAGGATGAACTGACTCTTGGCCGACATTTCACGCAAAAGGGCGTTAAATTTACCGATATTCGCGTCATCGAGCGGGGCATCCACTTCGTCGAGCACGCAGAAGGGCGAGGGCTTGACGAGGAAGATCGCGAAAATGAGCGAAACAGCCGTAAGCGCCTTCTCGCCACCCGAGAGAAGCCCGATATTGACGATCTTCTTGCCCGGAGGCTGCGCGAGGATGTCCACGCCGGCATCGAGAATATCCGACGAGCCTTCAGGATAAACCAGCGAAAGCTTCGCATGGCCCCCGCCGAAGATGATCGGAAAAAGCCGCTCGAAGCGATCCGCGATCGCCTCAAAGGCCTTCTTGAACCGTTCTTCGGAAGTCTTATTGATGTGTTCAATCGCCTCCTGCAGGTTCTCGATCGAATGCTCCAGGTCCTTCTTTTCGGTCAGAAGGAAATCATAACGCTTCTTGAGTTCCTCGAACTCCTCGATCGCCATGACATTCACTTCGCCGAGCCGGCGAATACGTTCACGCAAACGCTCGACTTCCTCACCCAGGGCTTGCTCTTCTTCGGCCGTCATTTCGGCCGTTACCACGGGCTCGGTCATCTCTTCCTGGATGGGAGAGGTCACGGGCCGTTCCAAACACCCGGGCCCGTACTTTTCCTCCAGGTTCTGAACCAGGTGAGAAAGATCAGAACCCAATTTTTCGAGTTCAAGCGCAAGCTGGTTGGAATCAGCGGTTTTCTGATCACCGTTCTTGTGCAGATCCTTGATCTGATCCAGTCCCGAATTGAGTTTCGCGCTCGATTCCTCGATCCGGTTCTTAACCGTCGCTAATTCGGCACGGGCCTCCCCGAGAACGCCGGTCAGCTCCTGGATTCGTTGTTCGAGATCCGACTCGCCGCCGCTGAACTCCTCGCGCTCGTGAGCGGCGCGCTCGAGTGTCCGGTTGATTTCGGTCAAACGGCGTTGACGATCCGAAATGAGCGCCCGCCCTGCTTCGAGTTCCCGGCGCAAACTCGTGGCGCGCTCGCGAAGTGAGGCTTCTTCGACACGGATCGCCTGAAGCTCGGCTTCGTACTGCCTGAATTCGGCATCTTTCGACGCGAGCTCCCCCTCGCCTTCGGCTATCGAGCTTTCCAGCCCCGATCGAGCTGCGGTGATTTCGGCTATCCTGCCTTCGATTTTTTCGCGATCCGCGCGCGCGCGCGATTCCTCGTCCGCCGTCTGCGCGATTTCGCGCTGGATCGACTGGAGCTGGCCTTCCGCATCCTTCAGCGCCCGCGTTGTCTGATGGACATCGCGTTCGATCCCCGCGGCTTGAATCTGAAGTTCCTGGAGTTCGTTCTGCAAAACCGCCAAACGGGCCTTCGAAACATCGAAATCCTGCTCCGCGTTTTGGAGAGCCGATTCCGCTTCACCGAGGACACGCTCCGATCCGGTGACTTGAACCTGCAACTCGATGATTGCCCGCTTGCGGCGAAGCAAACTTGCGGTTCCGTCATTCTCGAGACTGCCGCCGCGCAGAATAGCGGCGCCGCCATGGCCGAGTTCAAGAACGTTCCCGTCACGGCTTACGATCGACCAGCCGCCGAGCTTCGCGAATCCCTCGTTTGCGTCCGCGGATAAAGCCGCGAGAAAATCAGCCATCGGCTCGAATGATTCGACCACCGCCACGCTCGCGACGATGCCGGTGGCCATCTCCCGGACAGCAGGAGAGACGGACTGATCGGGTTTGACGAATTGGGCGAGTTCGCCCAATACCGTGAAGCCGGAATCTTTGAGAACGGAACGGACGCGGTCGAATTTGAGAGTCTTCGAAGGTGCCGTCACCCCGACCTGAATCGCAGCCCGGCCATGATTTTCAGCCTGATTTTCGGAACGAAGGGCGCCAAGCGCGTCAGCCGCGATTCGCGCGTCCCC
>DATDSK010000088.1:0-2417 GCA_035291325.1 Bdellovibrionota bacterium
AGTCGTGTGCCGAACCGTTCCCATGTCGAGGATGGCGGTCGTACCCGATGAAAGGAGTTCATGGATCCCAAGAAGAGCGCTTGTTCGCAGAGTCTCGGCGGAATGCGCGGCCTCCATGACCCAGATCCGCTTTGAGAGCCAGTCCAGGAGTTCGAGGTCATCGGCCTGATTTCGGAACAGCGTCTGGCAAAGATGGACGTGCGCTTGCACGAATCCCGGAAGGATCGTCAGGCCCGCCGCATCGATGATCTTGGCGCCCTTCGCGAACCGCGCCGGCCTCGAACGCGTTATCGCGACAATCCGGCCGTCCATGATCCGCAAATGCGCCCGGAACGATTCCCGTTTCGAATTTTGGGTCATGACTGTGCCGTTTAGAATCCAAGTTTCGGAAGGCGCCCGTTTCATAGAAACCGCGATTCTCCTACTTGCCCAGGTGCGCTGGAGTGAACGCCTGGGGTACGAGGTCCTTGAACGCGATACTGTAAGTATCGCCGTTCAGATTAATGGCGTGGATCATGAGATCCGGGTCCGCGAACTCACTGATGACCTGGCGACACAAGCCACACGGTGGCCAAGGGGGGTTTACGTCTGTCAGGACCAGCAACTCCTTCAAGACAAAGCGGCCCTGGCTCGCGACCGCCGCCTGGATCGCGCCACGCTCGGCACAAACGGTGGCTCCATACGAGGAGTTTTCAACGTTACAGCCCGCGTGAACTTTGCCATCCGCGGTCCTGAGTGCCGCGCCCACTTTGTGGCCGCTATAGGGGCTGTGAGAATTCTCTCTCGCTTTTCGGGCTGCTTCGTAAAGATCTCGAAGTCCTGGGTTCATGATTTCACCTTATTTTCGCCTAGGCGCGGGATCGCGAGCTGAAGGAGGCTCTTCAGCTTGTCAGCGCCGATCTTTGAATTCTCGATTACTTCCTGATGAGTGAGTTTTTGAGGAGATAATCCGGCCGCGAGATTCGAGATGTAGCTGATTCCCGCGACGCGAACCCCGAGGTGATTAGCGACGATCGCCTCTGGGACGGTTGACATCCCGACGGCATCAGCCCCGAGTGTTCGGTACATGCGGATTTCGGCGGGCGTCTCGTACGTCGGGCCGAGCAAACCGGCATAGATCCCTTGGTGTACTTCGATTTTGATTTCCCGTGCGCTCTTCTGAAGGATTTCGACGCAATCCTTCGCGTAAGCTTCCGTCAAATCCGGAAAGCGAGGGCCGAGTTGCGCGAGATTGGGGCCCTTGAGCGGATTGTCGCCCATCAGGTTGAGATGATCTTTGATGAGCATGAGGTCGCCCGGCTGGAAACTCGGATTGACGCCTCCCGCGGCGTTCGTCAAAACGAGTGTGTGAATCCCGAGCCCGCAGACCGTCCGCGTTGGAAAAGCCACGTCTTCCATCGGGTAGCCCTCGTAAAGATGAAAGCGCCCCTGTAAAAAAACGGTGGGAACCCCGTGGAATCGCCCGACGACCATTCGGCCGGCATGGCCCTCGATCGTCGTGCCGTGAAAGTGAGGAATATCCGTGTAGGGGATCGCGACCGACTCGGTCGCCTGGTCGGCCACGCTCCCCAGGCCTGATCCCAGAATCACGCCGATCTCAGGTTTCAACGCGGTTTTGGACTGGATCGACTCTACGGCATCGCGGATTTTCTGATAGACCGTTTGTTGCATTCCTTGCCCCTTGTGACTCCTGAGAGTCTCAAAAATGCTCGAAAATCAGTTTCGGCACGGGCTTCCTGACATCACTGACCGTCACAGCCCCGAGAAAGCGCTCTTCAAGTTCAGCCAGATTCGCCTGATCGGAAGCATGGACCGTCACAAGCGGCTCTCCGGCCTGAACTCGTGCCCCCAACTTCTTATGGAATAGCAAACCGACGCTCGGGTCAACCGAATCCGATGCTTTTTTGCGCCCGCCGCCGAGTTCGACGAGAATCTTTCCCAGGGTCTCCGTGTCCATCTTGGTGATGAAACCCCGTTTTTTGGCCTCCCACGAAATGATTTTCGGCGCCCGCGGCAGCTTGGACGGGTCTAGTACCTGTTCAACGTCGCCGCGCTGTTCGCGCACCATTTCCTGGAATATTTTCCAGGCGCTGCCGTCGCCCAATTTTTTGCGCGCGAGCGTTCGGCCCTCGGCGAGATTTCGCGTCACTTTGCCGATTTCGAGCATGTGGGCGCAGAGTTGAATCGACAATTCCTTAAGATCCAGTGAGCTTGCATCGGCTTGCTTTTCGTTCCGGAGGACCTGTATCGATTCCATCACCTCGAGCGCATTGCCAACCGCGTAGCCAAGCGGCTGGTTCATGTCGGTGAGCAGTGCGCGGCAGGGAAGATTCATTTTCCTCGCTACCGCGATCAAGGTTTTGGCGAGCTTTCGCGCCTGTTCCCGGGTTTTCATGAAGGCGCCGCTTCCGACTTTG
>DATDSK010000089.1:0-21137 GCA_035291325.1 Bdellovibrionota bacterium
TCTCCGCGACCGATAATGTGGGAGTGACTGGTTACTGTATTACGACGACGGATTCCAGTTCAGACTGCCACTGGACTGAAACGGCGCCGACAACGATTGCGTTTCCTGGCACAGGGCTTCAGACGGCTTTTGCATGGGCCAGAGATGCCGTGGGTAATTTGTCCTTATCCAAAAGTGCGGTTGTGCAGGTGAGCGCGAGTCAAAGCGTGATTGGCAATATTGAGGCCGTCGTGACCAATGCAAATGGAACGATCTCGGTTCAAGGGTGGGCCTGTGAGACCCTCAATCCTAATCCGATCGACATTCATTTCTACTTAGGAGGGGGCTACCCCGTGGGCACGATGGTGGCTTACACGGTGGCTGACCAGGTAAGCGAAGCTTCGATCAGTCGGTTTTGTAATTCGTCCGGAACGACGTATCGATTCAATTACGCACTCCCGCGCAGTCTTCGTGTGCAGTTCGCGAATCAGAAAGTTTACATCCACGGTATTAGTCCGACCGGAAAAGGCAACCCGATCATTCTCAATTCGGGAACGTTCCAGGTACCGCCGTTGTTTCAGACACCCGTCATCACTCAATTCACGGTTCCAGCTTCTTCGCGTGAGTTGACCCTTCCTTGGCTGACCCTGAGTGCAACGGGTGATCAGGGCGTTTCGGCGTATATGATTACGGAAAACCCCATGGCACCCTCGGCCACGGATCCGCAGTGGACCACAACCGTGCCCTCGACATATTCGTTCTCCGCACCCGGAGGCAAGACACTTTACGCTTGGGCAAAGGACGCGGCGGGCAATGTATCGGCAGGCAAGGCTGCCGATGTAGCGGTCACTCCGATCGCGGGAAATTTCGAAAATGTAAAAGCGAACGCCGACGGGAGTTTTTCCCTGAATGGATGGGCTTGTTCTTATGGTAGCGCCCAACCGATTCAGCTTGCCGTCTATTTCGGAGGACCATACCCGCAAGGTACGATGGCATCGCCGATGATCACGGCCAACCAACCCAGCGAAGACGGGGTTGCACAGGCCTGTGGATCATCCGGTACCGCTTACCGCTTTTTCCAAACTTTTCCACAAAGTATTCGCGCGCAGTTCTCAAGTCAGAAAATCTACGTTCACGGGATTGATCCAAAAGGCGGGGTAAATCCGCTCATCAGCGGATCTGGCGAATTCAATGTTCCTTTCGATCCGAGCAGTACGCCTCCGGATGAAATTCGTATTGCTCGTACCGGGCACCACATGGTCGGTACTTACATCTACCCGGGCTGGAGTAAAGCCAGTACTGGCTGGCAAATTCAACAATGGCCAGGACTCGAGCAAGCCGTGCCGTTCGCGCCACCTGGTGCGGACCAACCCAGGGTGCCGTTCATGAATTACAACGCTTACAATGGTCGCTACTATGATGACAGTGATCCTCGTTCAGTGGATTGGATGATCAAGTGGTCCTTGGAGAGTGGTCTCTCGTTCTTTATCTATGATTGGTTCTGGGCAGGTCAGAAAGACAGCGCGGGGAATTACAAGCCCTATTGGGAAAAGAATGCACTTGAAGACGCCTTTTTGAAGTCCAAGTATTTGTCAAAATATCCGAACGACATCCATTTTGGCCTTCTTTGGGTCACGGATGCTCCATGGTGTTACTACTTCGTAAGTTCATGTCCGGTTCCGGGCGATCCGACTTTTGCCAGCATGCAAAATCAAATTCGAGACTTCAACGATCAGGCGATCGATTACATGATCAAAAATTATTTCAATCGTCCGCAGCATCTCAAGATCGACGATAAGCCGGTGCTGTTGATCTGGGATATCAGAAAGCTGAAACTCGGCTCGCCCGATAATCCCGATGGATCGAATTCTGAACTCACCGCCACGATCAGCCGTTGGCAGAAGAAGGTCATCAGTGCAAACCCGGCTATGAAGGGTCTTTATATCCTTTCTGGCCCAGGTGACCCGGCCATGGCTCATGCCGGAGTTCTCGGCATGAATAGCTACAGCTATGTTTGGACCGCGTTAGAAACAGCCCGGGGCAATATGAACGGGTTACAGGCGCAGAGCACGAAAGTGGTCGCGAACGGCATGAAGAGATGGGCGCCTGATGGCAGCCTAGAAAGTGATCCTCAGGTCGGGTATGCGATGCCGTTTGATGATTTGACTCGGGTCTACGAATGGGAGTGGATGAACCATCTCATCACCGCCGAAAGGCTCAACATGAGTTATCTCCCGATCGTAACCCCGGGAATGGACGACACACCCTGGTTGTGTCGCAGCGAGACCCGATCGGGTGTTACGGCTCTTCCGAACTCGTGCAACGACAGAGTGATGGTGATCCCGCCAAGTTCTCCGGGAGAATACAAGCAATCATTCAAAAAACAGCTGTCCCTGGCCAAGAGTCTTACCGAAACACGTTCGTCCACTCTTCGGGCGACGATAAACGGAGTGAACAAGAAGCTTATCCTAAACGAGGCATGGGATGAATGGGGCGAGGGAGCGGTGTTGGCTCCAGCGGAACGGTTCGGTTTCGCTGGCCTGAACGCGATTCAAGAGGTTTTCAAATCGCCCGTGCAGCGTCTCGTCATGGTCGGCAATAGCATTAGCGAAATGGCGGCACCAGCGGTCGCGGCCTCTTTGGGTGTTCCGGCTCAAACAGTGTCGACGGCTGCCTGGGAACAAAGTCTCGGGACGGCAGCTCAGTGTTCGACGGCGGATTCGTTCGATTACTCATCGCTGAACGTCAAATTTCAGAGTGACGATGTTCTGGTCATCAAGTTGGGTGAGAATGTGGCCTGTGTGCCGTCCAATTTTGAGGCGCGATTCGAGAACCTCATCAGAAAAATCGTGGGCGATAAGCTGGCGGTGCCCGTTTTCGTTGTAGTTTCGCCTTGGTGGGACACACAAACCACTGAGCAAATGAAAGATGTCGCGAGAAGAAACGGGTATCACTGGATCGAACTTCCCGAGCATGGAGCAGACTATAATGTGGACAATAGCGCTGCCCTTCGCGCTCTCCCCAATGAGAAGGGCGTGAAGCTGATCGCCGACAGCATCGTCTCCGAATTCAGGAAGTCGGGACTGGAAGTCGGGAATTAAGTTCAGGCTTTCTCGCTCTTGACTGATTTGCTGAGACGCCCCGCTTTCCAATAGGAGAGTTCAGTACACCTGGTCTGTGCATATGGCTGCCCTGCCGGGGGTTGACACAATGCATAAAATCAGCTATGCCCGCTCGGAAAGGTTTCGAAATTTATGCATCGACTTTTGTTTTTGGTCATTTGCGGTTTGTTTTCCTCACAATTGGTTTGGGCGGCGATGTTTCAGTGCGATTTAGCGCCAGGGTACACCCCGCCGCCAAACAAGAGCGGTGACGGGAATGTGATCAGGATCATTCTTGAGACTGCATCGCGACGAAACGAGCGTTCTCTCACGGTGAGTTACTTGGCTGCCTGGGATCTTGAGAACCAAGGCTCGGGCCTTCAGCGTGCTTGCATCAAAGATTGGATTTTGTCCGGCGATTCTTCGCTTCAGGATTACGCCTGCTATAACGAATTTGAGTGGGGATATTTTGATCTGTCCTCGGTCATACGAATTCCCTCCGGACGGTTGTCGGGAAAATTTGTTCTAGAGTACGTGTCCGCGGAAAGATCCAAAAATGCTCGTGTGGTTTTGTATCCAGAAACACAGCGGCTTTTCGAGTGTGTTCGAGCGCGTTGAATTAAAAGGCTTCGACGATGAAATTTGTTGTATTGGTTTCTTTCTGTACGCTCCTGATGCTGCAAAGTGCCTTTGCCACGACGTTTCGCGAAGACCGCAGATACGAGTATAACATCTTCGGATCCCGGGAAGCCTGCACGGAGTACCGGAAGAGATGGCCCAGGGTAAATTGCTGGCGCTATGCAAATTTTTCGAAAGAAGGACGTGCTTTCGTTCTCTATTCCGACATTCCCAATGTCGGTACTTATTTCATCGATGGAAAAACGATCCAAGTTACTTTTTCACAAGCCGAAGATGTGCCATCGGAAGTGGTCTTCACGCTATCTGACGATCAGTCGAGCGTGACATCTGATTTTGATGGACAGGTTTGGATTCGGTCTCGTTAATCCAATTTCGCACTCCGCCTATCTAACCTGGAATGGGGGCGCCGCGTCATGGCGGCTAAGTACAATGGGGCGTTTAAAAGATTTTGCAAAACTAGCCGATGAGTAAATCGGATGAGTGCAAAACCCGGCTCCGTTTATCCGGCACTTCGCAAGGATCTGAAGATCTCCCGTCAGAGTTATGGCGGGGAGGTGAGCTATGTTGTCAAGGACCCGCTTAAAAATCAGTACTTCCGTTTCTCCAAAGAGGAATGGGAAATCATTTCACTTTTCGACGGGAGCAAAAGCCCCCAGGAAATGATCGTCGCGTTCAATGCCGCCCACCGGGACAAGGAGATCGACGAGGAAACTCTGAAGTCCTTTCACGAGAATCTCAATTCGATGAACCTTCTCAAAAAATCAACCCGGGACATGAATGTGATGCTCGTTGAAAAAATGCGGGAACTCAGGCAAAGCCGCATTCTCTCGACTCGCGGTTCGCTTTTCTACAAACGATTCCCGCTTGTCGATCCTGACCGGTTCTTCAAGCGCATCGTCCCGAAAATCGGCTTTCTTTGGACCTGGGAGTCCTTGATCCTTTCCTTTCTTGTCATGCTGGTTGGTTCCGGCATCATTTTGGCGAACTGGGCGGAATTCAAGGAAGGCGTTTACTATCTTGCGTCTTTCAAGCACGGCTCGATCCTGCAACTCCTTACGCTCTGTTTGACGATTTACGTCGTGATCGGGATCCACGAACTCGGCCACGGCCTCAGTTGCCGGCATTACGGAGGTGAGGTTCACGAGATCGGCTTTTTGCTGCTGTTCTTTCAGCCTTGTCTCTACTGCAACGTGAACGACGCCTGGATTCTCGACAAAAAGTGGAAGCAGGTCGTCGTCACTCTCGCCGGAGGCTATGTCGAGTACTTTATCGCCTCCCTCGCGGCCATCGGTTGGGCGCTGACCTCTCCGCTCTCGTATCTCAACGCGCTTTTTTTCCAGATCATGAGCATTGGCTCGATCTCGACGATTCTTTTCAATTTCAATCCGCTGATCAAGCTGGATGGTTACTATTTGCTCGCTGATTTCCTGGGTACACCCAATCTTCGGGAGCGTTCCTTCGCCTGGGTTCGTCACCTTGCGGCGACTTATCTCTTTCGAATGAAGGGAACTGCGCCGGAGACGACGCGGCGGGAACGAATCATTTTCACCGTCTACGGCATCACGGCGGGCTTATGGACGACCGCCACGACGCTTGGTCTCGTGGTTCTTCTCAGGAACCTGAGTGTCCAATTTTTGCCGCAGCTGACCACGATCGTCACGTTGCTCGCGATTTACAAGTTCTTCGGGGCTCATTTCAAGAAGGGCCTGTTCTTCGCGGTCCAATGGTACCTGCAGAAAAAGGCGATGCTCAAGGACCCGGTTTACCGTCGCCGCGTGATCTTGAGCGCCGCCGCCGTCGCGTTCGCTTTCGCGATCCCGGTTCCCTTCAGTATCAGCGGCACCTGCACACTCGAGCCTTCTTTCATTCGTGTCATCCGCCCGCATACGAACGGCATTCTTCGCAGTTTTATCAAGCACGACGGCGAACCCGTCAAACCGGGAGACGCGATTGCGCAACTGGAAAATCCCGTCGTCGAAAACAATCTGACCCTGGTGACCCTGGAGGCGCAGAAGCTTGACCTCAGCGTTCGCGATGCTCTGCTCAAGGAATCGCTTCAGCTCTCGGGTTTGCGCCGCGAACTCGCGGCCAAGCTGTCGGACCGCGATCACGTAGCCCGGCAGGCCGAGGACCTCGCCCTGAGATACGAACACAACGAGCCCGGGGTCCTTTCCTGTTCCGACGAAGCACGCCAGCTGAACCGGTTTTTCAAAAAGGACGAGGATCTTTGCCGGGTGATCGGCATTTCGACTCTCGCCGTGAAGATCCAATCTCCTGAGACCGCGATCCGTTTCATCAAGCCCGGGGATCCGGTGCGGTTCAACCTGCTTTCAACACCCGGCCGCAGTTACTCGGGTACTGTTTCGCAGATCCGCCCGTTGCCGTCCGGCGATCCCTATAATCCGAAAATCAAGCTTTTCGCGATCGAGATGACGATCGACAATGCCGTCAACCAGTTACGACCCGGTCTGCGCGGAATCGCGAAGATCAGCACGGGATGGACGCCGATCGGTATTCACCTCTACCGAAAATTCCTGAAGATAGTAGACTTGGATGTGTTCCTATGAAGATCTGTCTCGCCCTTGCACCGCTTCTCTTGCTCAGCGTTTCGGCTTTCGCCGGCGAAAAGGTCATTGGGCTGCTCATGGGTAAGCAGGAGGTCACCATCCGGTCGAAAGCCCAGGGCGAAGTCACCAAAATCGCCGTACGCGAAGGGGATGCCGTCAAGGAAGGGGATTCGCTGGCGGTGCTGGACGGCCGGCAGAAGCAACTCGAGGTCGATATCGCCCGGGTCGAGCTGGATAACGCGAAGAACGCCTTTTTTCGCGCGAAGAAACTCGGTGACGTGCTTTCCGAGGAGGAGCTCGAGCAGAAAAAGGCCGCGTATCTGACGAAAAAGACCCAGCTCGAGATCAAGCAGGTCGCCTTGGAGAACACGCAGATCACCTCGACCATAAGCGGCGTCGTGGCTAGGAAATATTTCGACAAGGGAGACAGTATCGCGATCGGGGACAAAGTTTTCGACATCGTGCAGATGGATGAGTTGCTCCTGAAGCTCTTCGTGCCCGCGACGGGGGCTGAAAACCTCAAAGTGGGAAGCGAACTCGGCTTCAAGACTGAATTTCATCAGAACCGGATTTTCAAGGGCACGGTGACGCAGATCAGCCCGGTGATCGATGCGGTGAGCGGAACGGTTCGTGTCCGGGTCGCCGTTCCCAATCCAAAAACTCCGACGGGCACCTTTGAACTGAAGCCCGGGATGTTGGTCACCCTCGAGCCCTTGAGCGCCGCGGCCCAGGGTCAGTAGAAGAGCTTCAGCCAGAACGCGGCGAGCGGCCGGATGATATACGATTCAAAAATCGAGCGATCGCCCGCGTAGACTTTGCCTTTTCCGGTCATTCCCGCGCGCAGAACGATGGAGCCATTTTCCATGGTCTTGACGGTGGCGAGCGCGGTAAAGAACCGCTCCGGACTGGCCTCATTCAGTTGTCGACCCTCACCCGCAACGCTGGCCAGGGCTACGCCTTCTGAAAAGGTCGTGTCCGGAATGCCGTAGAGCTTGAACCGCGCGCGGTTGCCGACCTGAATTCCATCGGCGTCGGCTTCGGGAATTTGGAACTGAACGTAGGTTTCGCCGGTTTTCGCGATTTTCACGAGTTCCTGGCCGTAGCTCACGGGCATCCCGATGAAACGGTCGAGTTCCGTCGAAATTACGACGCCATCGCAACTCGAGCGGACTTCGGAGGCGGCCAGCTGCCGGTTGAGAAGCGCGATCTCGGCGTCAAAGGCCTGGACTTCTTTCTCCTTGATTTTGAATTCCGCCGCCCTGTCCTCGATCTGGAATTTGATCATCTCGGCCAGGGCCTTCTCTTTCGCGCTCAGTTTCTGCTCGAGCTGAAGCCTGAGATCCGAGACGTCCAGGCGTACCAGCGTATCGCCCGTTTTCACGCGTTGTCCTTCGCGAACCAGAACCTCGGCCACGATTCCCTGCATCTCGGCATAGGAGGTAACCGCGATCGGAAGGAGTTCCACCTGTGCATTCGTGAAAAACGGAAGTTTTAGAAAAACGAGGGCGCTCAAGCCGAGCACCACCGCCGTCGCGACGGCCAGCTGCTTTCTTCGGCTCCATTTTCGCAGGACCTCAATTTTCTCTTGCAGCGTCGATCGAATTCGCGTCCAAAAGTTGCCGGAAGGAATGATCGTATAAAGGGTCGCGTTGCGGATGGCGACGGTGCACTGGTTGATCAGAATCGAGAGCATCTCGCGCTTCGAGTCGTTCATCCCGCCCGCTTCGCGAAAGTCCATCGTCAGAATGCCCAACCCACCCTGGTCATCGGATAGCGGACAGCCAAAAAAACCTCCTGAGCCCTTTTCCTTCAGGTGCGCCACGAGTTCGGGAATGGCTCCGGGTTCCTTTTCGTAGACGTCCGCGCGATCGATCCGCAATTCCTTGCCCGAGGCGAAGATTTTCTGATGGATGACGTTGAGCCGCTGAATCGCGGGGTCAGCGGCGTCGATCCGTTCGATGCCGGAGAGGGCGCGAACCTCATAGTTTTGCCGTCCCGGGGGAATGATCGAAATCGCGGCCTGCTCATACTGGGCGATGTCCGAGGCAAGATTCACGATGGTCATGAGGACGGAATCGAGGTCCAGTGTCGCCGTGATCTGTTTGGAGATGTCGATCAGCGCGGCGAGTTCCTTGGCCTTCTGCTCGGAAGAAAACAGTCGCGCGTTCTTGATGTACATCGCCGCGCTGTTGGCGAACAGCACCAGAAGGTCGAGGTCTTCTCTTGAGAACAGCTGACCCTCTCCGCGCTTGTTGATGATCTGGATCGCGCCGATCGCGTCGTCCTTGACGTGCAGGGGCGCCACGATCATAGAACGCGTGACAAAGTCGATCTTTTTGTCGATCGTGGCGGCAAAACGCGCGTCTTTCGAACAATCCTCGACAATCGTGGGCTCCAGATGCTCAACTGACCAGCCGATGATCCCTTGTCCCTTTTTGACTCCGAGTCCAATGACCTTGTCCCGGGTCGGCCCTTCGGCCACATGGCAGGTGACGACGTCCTGATTGGCCTGCCTTTCACCCGTGAGCCAAACCGACCCGACTTCCGCGCCCACGAGCGAGATGGCGCGATTCAAAACGAGCTGCAGGAGACTTTCGAGCTGAAGCGTCGAACAGAAGGTTTGATGAAGTTCCGCGAAGCTTTCCATTCGTTTCATCGTCAGACTCTGTTGCTGACGCATGATCGAGGACTTCAGGTGCATGGCGATCGGCGTGCAGATGTCTTCGAGGAAGGTGATGTCCTTTTGCTGAAAATGCGCGGTTTCGTCGGTCTTGTTCACGATTTCCAAAACGCCGATGACTTCACTCGAATAGACAAGCGGACTGGCGACGAGGGTTCGCGTCGAGAATTTTTGCTTGCGGTCGACTTTGTCGTAAAAGCGCGGGTCCTTGGACGTGTCCTCGACCACGGTGGATCGCCGTTCGTCGACGACCCAGCCGACGACGCCTTTTCCGAAAGGAATTCTCACGCCCTCAAGGATTTCGGAGCCCGGCCCGACCGCCGAACGGCACTCGATCTTCTTCGTCCCCGGCGGCACCACCCAGAGGGAACCGCCTTCCGCCTCGAGGGCTCCCACGGCGATATCCAGGATTCCGCGCATGAGCAGATCCGGTGTTTCGTGCTTTTCCTGGTAGATTTCATTCACCTGGCGATAAACGGAGAGCCGTTTGCGATCGTCCGGTTCCGCTTGAGTCCCGCGATCCGAATGCACAAGACGAACGGGGCTTGCCGGTTTCGGCGGCTCCAGCCAGGTCCTCTTCTTCGGTTTGAATCGTGCAAGTCTGCCCATAGAGATCGTCTCTTCACAGTTATCGACATCCTTTAAGGCCAACTTGAAAACTTGTAGAAATTACCGATAGATCATTGATGGAAGAAATTCCGGTTGATCCCGCCCTGTTCCTGGAGCTTTTTCCGGAATTGCGGGATTCCGCAGCGTGCATCACCTTTCTTTTCTTGTGGGCGTATACGCACGGCCGGGGTACGCCAACCGGCCGTTTTGACATTCCAATGATTTCAGAAGGAACCGCACTGGAACCCGCCGAGGTGGAGCGCTGCCTGACCGTTTTGCTCGAGCGTGGTTTGATCGTCAAAATTTCGACGCATGAGTATTCAGTCTACTGGCCTTGGCATGAGGAGGACGACGCCAGCGCTGAATCCCCGGTAAAGATTCATCCCGTTCCGCGACAACGCCGGCGCCGGCGCAAAGCCTTGCGCAGTTCTTAAAAATCTCTTGGCGAAAACTCGAAAATCCCGGCTAATATTAAAAGATTCGTTCATGCATTTCAGTCATAAAGGAGCTGCCCATGGCCCCCGCTAAAAAGCCGTCGTCCAAAAAACCCGCTGTTCCCGCGAAACCGTCCTCCGTTCCCGGCAAGGCGAAAAAGAAAAAGGTGGGCAAGCTCAGCGGAATGAAGCTCGAAGAGCGCATTGCGCCCGGCATGATCGCGAGCGGAGTTGTCGATCCGGGGCTACAGGACTCGGTCGATGACGCGCAGGACGCGCAGGAGAAGGTTTCGAGCGATGCGAGGAGTTCCCGGTCGGCTTCAAGCGCGCTTGATACGGGCGCCGATCCGCAAGAACGCGGCGGCAGTTTCGTTGATGATTCGCAGAGCGACGGCGCGGCTCAGGCTGAATCAGACCCGGGACCGGCGGGCATCGACACAGACCATTCCGATCTCGATCTCGGAGCTTCAGGCGCGGATCTGATGTCCAACATGCCCGAGCCCGCCGAGCCCATTTGGCAAAAACCCGATTGGGTGAATGTCACCGCCGACGGTTCCGTTCACGTCGATCCTCCGCAAGGGGTCACGGTAGAAGACGGGGTCGCGAATTTTCCGGCCGACGTGGCGGCCAGTGCGCTTCCCGAAGGCGTGACTCTCAGTACGACGAATGGCGCGGCCTTCATTGTATTCCCGCCGAACACGTCGATCGATCCGGACGCGGGCACGGTTACGATTCCCGGTGATGCGCCGATCGCGCAGGCGATTCCTGAGAGTTTGCCGTCGCATGTGAACCCCGATTCATCGATTACGGTGACATTACCGTCCGAGGGTATCGAGTTGGACGTCGAGAACAATACCGCCAGTATTGACAATGAAGTCGTCAATCAGCTTTTGCCGGAGAACATGGCGGTCGACACCGATGGTTCGCTCGCCGTTGAACTTCCCGAGGGCACCGAGGTCAATGACGACGGTTCGATCGATTTGACCGCGGACCAGGCCGAGGAACTCTCGGCCCCGATTCCCGAAGCGATTGCCGATTCCCCTTATGTCGAAGTCGCCGAGGACGGGGCGGTGACGATCACGCCTCCCGAAGGGGTTGAGATTTCGCCCGAGGACGGCACCGCTGAAATCCCGCTCGACGTGGCCGCCGATGTTCTGCCTCTGCCCGACCAGGTCGAGCTGAATTCCGACGGGACCCTGACCGTTTCGATGCCGGAGAACACGCAATTCGATCCGGACAGCAACACGATTACTTTTCAGCAGGACCCCGCTTCAGGCATGACTCTCGAAAGCATCCCGCCAGAGTACAACGCCCACCTCAATCTGGACGGCAGCGTATCAGTCACTCTTCCCGACGGGGTGACTTACGACTCGGATACGCAAAGCGTGATTCTGGATGATTACCGCGCGAATCAGGTCATGCCGAACAATCTCGTGATCACGAATGGCGCGGCGTTTTTGATCTTCCCGCCGTTTACCTTCGGAGACGCGGGCTCCATCACGATCGATGCCGAGCACGTCGGGGAGTTGACGGACCCGCCGCCTGCTTACGTGCTTCAGGGGCCTGATTACATCGAAGCCACTCCCGAAGGAGAGGTGGTCATTACGCCGACTCCAGCGATGCAGGTCGACGCCGAAGCGGGCACTGTCACCTTGCCTGCGGCGGTCGTCCAGGAAGATTTCTCAGAGCTGCTTCCCGACGGTGTCTCTTTTACGGAACAGGGAACGATTCAAGCGACGGTTCCAGAGGGAACGTCCTATGATGCCGGCGATCACTCGATTACTTTTCCCGCGGGTACGATACATACTGATCAGATCCCTCCGGGTGTTGAGAGCGAGATCAACGAGGACGGGACCCTGACGGCAACGCTTCCCGAGGGGATCACCTATGACTCGGGGTCAAACACCATCGAGTTGGATAATTATTGGGCCAATGAAGTCACGCCGCCGAACGTTCAGATCACTCCCGAAGGAGAGGTCACGGTTGTTCTGCCCCGGGATGCCGAAATCAGCGACGACGGTTCCATTTCAATTCCGGCAGACCAGGCTGACTTCCTCGAAATGCCGGATCCGGGTTACGTCACCTACGGGCCCGAATACGTTGAAGCAAATCCAGACGGATCGGTATCCATTTCTCCTCCGCCAGCGGTGGAGATCAACGCTGAAGAGGGAACGGCCACGTTGCCGGTTTCGGTGGTCAATGCTGATTTCTCGGAACTCCTGCCGGTCGAAGCCACCTTCACCGAACAGGGTACCCTCGAAGTCACGCTGCCCGAGGATTCGAGCTTTGACCCGGAGACACAGGTACTCACCGTACCGGCTGATTCCTACAGCGTTCAGCAGATCCCGGAAGGAATTGACGCTACCGTAAAAGATGACGGCTCTGTCGCGATCCAGGTTCCCGATGGAGTCACGGTCGACTTGCAGGCCGGAACCGTCATTCTCGACAACTATTGGACCAATGAACTGATGCCGGAGAACGTGAGCGTCAGCCCCGAAGGAGAGGTCACGGTCGATCTGCCGACGGACACTCAATACTTCGGGAATGCGGGGATCACGATTTCGCCGGAATCGGCGGACTTCCTGAATAACCCGGATCCGGATTACGCGACCCATGGCCCTGATTGGATTGAGCCGAACTCCGACGGTTCGGTGACCGTGGTACCTCCCGCAGACGCGCAAGTGGACGTCGAGGCGGCCACCCTGACTCTCCCCGTGGCAACGGTCATGGAAGAATTCGTCGAAGTGATTCCCGAGGGTGTCACCCTGAACACGGATGGCTCGATCTCGGTCCCCGTGCCGCCCGAAACCGTATACAACGCCCAGGAACAAACTCTGACTTTCGCCCCCGGTGAACTGCACGTGAACGAAATCCCCGAAGAGGCCTCGCCGGTTCTGAACGATGACGGATCGATCACGGCGACGCTCCCGGATGGCGCTGTTTTCGATTCACAGACGAATACCGTCACGCTTGAGAATCAACTTACGGATACGGTGCTGCCCGTGAACGTGACCCTCTCGGACAGCGGTCAGGTGATTGTTGATCTGCCCGAAAACACGCAAATCATGCCCGGAGATTCGGCAAACGCGCCTCCCGTGGTCACGGTTCCGGCGGATAGCGCGAATCTGTTGAATGATAACCCGGACGAAATCACCGAGCGCGACATGAAGCGCTGGGATTCGATCGAAGCTAAGGTGGATCGCTGGATTGAAAAATGGGAAGACCAGATGAGCGATTCCAAGAAGATCCCGGATGATTTCGACAAGCGGTGGGAGGCACTCGAAACCCGCGCTGAAAACTGGATGGAAAACCATGGGTCACAGCCCGGCGCCGAGGGCGCGGCTCAGCGATGGGATGAGCTCGACAGTCGCGGCTATAAATTGATCGAAAAATGGGAAGCCTCGATCGAGGGCCATCTTGAGAACCGGTTGGACAGCTACGAAGGCAAGGCAGATAAATTGCTGGACCATTGGGAAAAGCAGCTCGACCGCTGGGAAAACCGCGTGGAAAGCGGACATTACGGCGACAAGTTCGACGACATGATGGACCGCAGGATTTCAGAAATGGAAAAACGTTGGGACCGGATGGACTCGAAGGTCGATCAGACGCTCGACAAGTGGAGTTCCAAACATGACCTGGCGGCGAACCGCTCCGAATGGCAGAATATAAGCAATCGTGCAGACACTCTTTTTGAAAGGATGCGGGAACTGCGAAGCAAGGTGGAGTAAGACCGCGTTCGTCTTCGCATTGCATTTTTGGCTCTTCGGGCTGGCCGCTCCAGCCTGGGCCCTACCCCTCGATTTGAATGGGATCGCCGAGGCGCTTCTGCGCAATAACACGGAGATTCGCAGTGCCGCGTTGGATTGCCAGACCGCGACAGCCCAGCTTCTTTCGGCCGACGGGGATTTTGACCCTATTTTTCAAATAACGCCGGAGACGAAGACGGACTACAAGCTTTCGAAATTCATCTATGACGACCCGTTCTGGATCGAAAGCGCTGATTCAATCAGTGTTGCCGCGAAGAAGAAATTCCCGATTGGCCTGACCAGCGAGGCATCCTGGCAGGCGATCGGGATTCAGTCCACCTCAACGCAGTCTTTGCTGCCGAAAAGAACACAGAGCGGTGTTAAGTTCAGCCTCCGGCAGCCGCTTTTACGCGGAGGTTGGCAAGCGGCCAATCTTTTCGAGACCCGTAAGACGGAAGCGCAGGTTCTCGAATATCGAGCCCGGTTCGAGGAGCTCGTGCAGGCCAAGTATGACGAAGTTTCATCCTTATACTGGGACCTCGTTTCCGATGATCACGAGGTGAGTGCACGGAAGGCCGCCGTCAAAAAGGCGGAGGGCGCGCTTGAGGCAATCCGGCGGCGTTGCAACTCGGGCACGGCGACACGACTCGACACCTTGAAGGCCGAATCCGCGCTGGCTCTGGCCGAGGCGGGCCTCGAGGCCGCGTTCGGTCAGCGTAAGAATGATGAAGATCGTTTGCTCAAGGAGATCATCGCGCCTACTGAACCTCTTCCCGGAGAACTCATGGTTCAAACCGAACCTCTCCCTTTAACCGACCCCGAACTGCAGACGTTTGAGGACGTTCCGAATACGCCGCCTCCGGCCGTGGCGAGTCTTCAGGCCCAGACCGCGGCTGCCCGGGCGGCCCTCGAAAAGGCTAAAAACGCGATGCTTCCCCGCCTGGACGTGGACTTGAGTTTCTCGTCCGTCGGAATGGGCAAGTCCCTTCGGGGCGCGACAACCGACGTGGCGACTTTCGAAAATCCATCCTGGAACGCGGCGGTTTCCCTGAGTCTTCCGCTCTATCATCTTGAGCCCAGGGGAAATCGGCAGGCAAGCCAGGCGCAGATCGATCGCCTTGAATCGGAGGCGACCCGGGAACGGGTCCGGCAAAGCCACGAAGCCCGGCTGCTCGAGCAGGAATTGAAATTGAAGCAAAATCGCCTGAGTCTTTTGCGCCAGAACTCCGAACTGGCGCACGAGAAGGTCCTGGTTTCAGAGAAGTTCCTGCGCGCGGGCCGGATCAGCAGCCTGGACTTCTTTGATAATCTCAGCGCGGCTGCCGATTCCGAATCTGCTTTCGCGCGTGAGTACTCGGCCTTCAGGCAGGTCGAACTGAAAGCTCGCTCATTGCGTTCCACATTTCTGAGAACTCCCGAGGTTCAACAAACCCTGAATAAGCTCTGTCCGGTCGAACTCCGCCATTGATTCCCCCGCATTTTCTGGTGATAATTACGGGTACTATGAAAAACCTTTCGCTTATCAGCTCACTGTCCCGGATCCTTGCAATCGTGCTCCTCATCACGACCTCGTCGTGTGGAAAAGATGAACTTACGGCTGCCATCGAGACCCTGGTCGGGAATTGGAGCACCGGTTGTATTGTGGGCGAAAGTTCGACTTCCTACAAAATCGTCCAGACGTTCACCGGGACTACGTTGACAGGCACTACTTACTATTATTCCGGTACCACCTGCGCCGTCCCGATCTACGAGAGTCAATCCACCGGTACTCTCGTCAAGGGCGCGCTCTCCAGTAACGTTTCGGGTGCGGTTAATTATGACTTCACTTGGACATCCGTCACCATTACTTCCAAACTGGATGCGTATACGACGCAACTCAACAACATGGTCAATGGGGGCGGGGCTGGGGTGACGGGGTACTGCGCCTATACGGATTGGGCGACCAATGTTGCCAAGGACGTCAGCGCGCGAAATTGCGCGGGTGTCACGATGAGAACCGTGGGCAACACGCATTACGATATCGTCAAGATCACAGGATCAACGTTGCAGTTCGGCGCGGTCAACGCGACCTACGACGGTACCACCGCAGACAAACGTCCGATCGCGTTGGACTCGACGTATACGTACACGAAGCAATAAGTCCGGTCAGTCCGTCGTCCTCGTCAGTTTCGGATTTCTTTGAGAAGAACGCCGCCCGCCTTCGTCGCGGCGTATCGGGCCTTCACGCGTGAAACGGTGGCTTTGACGAGTTCGAGCTCCGCATGAAGGAGTGAGTCCATCGAGCGATTCAGCTCGGCGACTCCGATTCTTCCGGCACGTAAAAAGGCCTTTTTGGCCGCAAACGATTCGGTCTCGCTTTCAATGGCCCTTTTCAGTGCCTCGACGCGCTTACCCGCGCTCTCGAACCGGCGCAGGCTGCTCCGGAGTTCGATTTCTATATTTCTTTTTAACTGAAGATTTCTCAAAGATTGGGCTTCCAGTTTGGCTTGCGCACTTTTGTGGGTACCACGAGCCGTCCATCTGAAGAGCGGCATGCTCGCGGTCAATGAGGCCGAATACGAGCGATTGGCGAATTCCTTGAGCGGCTCTTGTGCTTCGGTCAGATCGCGTCCGATTCCTGCGTAGGTGACGTTCGCCTTGGCGTTGAAGTCAGGATAGAGCTCACGTGAAGCGCCCCGCTCACCGATTTCCGCTTTTGTCAGTTCGTGCCGTGACCTTTGCAGGTCCGGACGTTCGTCCAGAGCCGCGGCCGGCATTTCGGGCAAGCTCTTCTCGGCTTCGGCGGTGAGATCTCCTTCGAGTTCAAATTCCTGCCCAAGGTCACCGAGAATATGGGCGTTCAATTCGTCCGTGCTTCGGCTCAGGGTCTCCTGAGCCCGCAGGCGGCCCTCGTCGGCGCGCTTTTCCGCGACCACGGCATCAAGCAAATCGATCTTGGAGGCGAGACCGGCGCTTCGTTTTCTTTGAACGAATTCGAGGTTTTCCAGCGCGATTTTATGTATTTCAGTCTGCACGCGGAATTCCTGTTCGGCCTGCTTGCAGTCAAAATAGAGATCGATGGTTTTCTGAACCGTATCGACCAGCTTTTCCCCGTGGCGGGTCTCGGCGATTCGCCAATCCTGTTCGGATTCGTCGAGACTCCTGCGAAACCAGGAAGGTGTCAGCAGTTTCAAAACGGATACCTCGAAGCTGCCCGCCACGTTGGCGGAATAGAGCGGGTTCGTGGTCGCGTACGATGAATTCGAACCCGAAACATTTTGGGAGTAGTTGATCCCGAGTTTCGGGCCGAAGGCGAACTTTTTGTTAAAACCGAAGCCAAGCGCATTTTTGTTGGTTTTGAGGGAGTTATCTTCGTCCACGCCGTCGAGGGTGCTCGCCGTCGGGGTGGTATTGTAATCTCGCGATAAAGACGACTTGAGATCCCAATCGAATTCGCCTTCAGAGCGCATGAGGTAGCCCGCGGACTCTCGCGTTCCCGCGAGGGCGATTTTAAGATCGAGATTTTTTTCGAGGCTGATTTCGATTGCCCGGGAGAGGGGGAGCTTTGTCTTTTCGGAGGCCGCGGCGGGAGCGGGGCAAGAGAGCAGGAGCAGGACGGCTATGCTGGCTTTGATTCCATGGCTCATCAACGCAGGACCTCTCATTGCTCGGTCTCTTGATTATCCCAGAACTGCCTGGGACGAGAAATGGGCAGAAAGTGCCGGGTTTGAATTAGCCGGGCCGAACGAATCGTGGTGATCGTATCCGTCCGACAGCGGAACAGGCGAATTCCGGAATCATTTGAAAATCACCCGGAGCATGTGCGTCGCGCATGATATGCAAGGATCGTAATTGCGAACGACATGCGCGCACCGATGCGCGAGTTCACCGGTCGGCCGGAGTGCGTTCCGGTTCGCGACGTTGAACAGATCGGTCTCGATGCTCTTCTGATTCTGGGAAGTTGGCGGAATGATCCGCGCTTCGCGAATCAAACCGTCCTCCCCGACTTCGTATCGATGATAGAGAAGGCCGCGAGGAGCTTCGGAACAGCCATGCCCTACTCCCGCTTTCACTCGGTACTTGACCCGTTCCGTAACAGAGTCGTCGTATTGTTCCAAAATCCGGATCGACTCCTCGCACGCGAAGAGCGTCTCAAGCGACCGGACGATAATGCTCTTGTAGGGATTCCGGCAATCCTCACGAGAGAACCCCACCGACGTCGCGGCCTGCCGGACGGTCGCCGGCATTTTGGCTTCGTTCAGATAGTAACGCGCGGATGGCCCGACGAAGTATGCCCCTCCGCCGATTATTTTTGCCTGCAGGGCATGAGACCACTCGACTTGATACTCCTCGAAGTGATTCGGAAACTCCGCGACGGGAATTTCGTGTCCGCGACTCGTCGCGATCTTGCCCTCGAGAATCGGATATTCGTCAGGATGAGAAAGTGAAACGAATTCATAATCCTGAACGTAATCCGGGAATTCGAGCTTCGCGACGAATTGAACCGTTTCGTGAGCGATATCGCGGGCGCGTTTGAGCGGGTCGAGCATTTTTTCGAGCGCGCGTCGCTCGGGAAATTTATAGAAACCGCCGACTCGCACATTGATCGGATGAATTTCGCGCCCGCCGATCGCGGACATGAGATCGTTACCCGTCTTCTTCAGCTCAAGGCCGCGCGCGACCTGGACGGGATACTTGCGCGACATTTCGATCGCGTCTTCGTAGCCCAGAAAATCCGGTACGTGGAGCATATACACGTGCAAGCCGTGGCTTTCGAGCCACTCCCCGCAAAAGATAAGACGCCTGAGGGCTCGAATTTCCGGCGTGACTTCGATCCCAAGCGCCTGTTCCAGCGCATGCACCGCGCTCATCTGGTACGCGATCGGACAGATCCCGCAGATCCGGGAGGTGATATCCGGAACCTCGGTGTGGTGCCGCCCTCGCAAAAACGCCTCGAAGAACCGGGGTGGCTCGAAAATATTGAACTGCACGCTCTCGACAGCGCCGTCGCGCATGATAACCGTGAGTCCGCCCTCTCCCTCGACACGTGCAAGAGCCTCGACCCGGATCGTCCGGTTGGAAGGGGAATCCGATGTTTTCGATTGTACGCTCATGAATCACTCGTTCTTGGGATTAAAGGGCGCCGGATTTGGCCCGAAGTTTTGCCTCGTGGCTCCGAATTCCTCAGAAGCGGTCTTCATGAGATCGCTGCCGGAATAGTAGGACCGCAGCGCGCGCTCGACTGTCATCGGCGTCACGTGCATTTCCTTGATGAACCAGTTCCCGAGCGAAGCGGCGTTCGGTGTTTCCTTCGGGCCGAAGCAGCCGTAACATCCCCTGTTGAAGGACGGGCACAGCACTCCGCACCCGGAGTGGGTGATCGGGCCGAGGCAGGGAACGCCGTGCGCGACCATGACGCAGATATTCCCTTTGATCTTGCAATCCACGCATTGGGAATACGGCGCGACATTCGGTCGCCGATTTTGGAGAACCGCGACGATCACTTCAAAAAGCTGGCTTTTGTTGACCGGGCAGCCGTTCAGGGCAAAATCGACTTTGACGTGCTTTGACATCGGCGTCGAAGTCTCGAGAGACCGGATGTACTCCGGCTTCGGGTAAACGTATCGGGCGTACTCCTCGACGCTCGTGTAATTGCGAAGTGCTTGAATCCCGCCGGCAACCGCACAGGCGCCGATCGAAACGAGAACTTTCGATTGACTTCGGATCTCCCGAATCCGCCTCACGTCCTCCTCGGTCGTGATCGAGCCGTCGGCAAGAGCGATTTCGTAGGGCCCGGGAAGAGCCCGGCTCGAGGCCTCGAGAAAGTACGAGATATCCACGGTCGCCGCGAGTTCGAGGAGTTCCGTCTCGCAATCGAGAAGGCTCAGCTGGCAACCGTCGCACGAGGCGAACTTAAAAACCGCAAGTTTTGGCTTTTGATCCGAGATACTCGACATATCAGAACTCTTTCCTCAAAAAGACCGCTCCAACCTCGTCATATGAGAACACCGGGCCATCCTTGCAGACGAAAACCCCTCCGTATTGGCAATGCCCGCAGAATCCGATTCCGCATTTCATGCTTCGTTCCATCGTGACGAAAATCCGGTCCTCCGACATTCCGAGGCCGGTAAGTTCCGGAATCGTATAACGCATCATGATTTCCGGCCCGCAGATCATGGCGACCGAATGCAGCGGATCGAACCGGGCTTCGGAGATCAATTTCGGAACGACCCCGACCCGCCCTTTCCAGTTTGCGTCCCCCGCGTCGACCGTGATCAGAACCTGCATGTCTTTTCGCCGCCCCCACTCGGCGAGCTCGTTCGCGAAAAGAATATCTCTCGAAGTCCTGGTTCCGAAGAGAAGGACGATCCGGCCGTACTGAAGCCGGTTACCGAGCGCGTGATACAGAGCGGGCCGAAGCGGCGCGAGTCCGATTCCGCCCGCGATGAGCACGAGGTCTTTCCCTTGCGCCTTATCGACGGGCCACGGTCTGCCGTAGGGACCCCGAATGCCGACGTCCGCCCCCGGCTTGAGTTTCTGGAGAAGTGCCGTCGTCTGCCCCACCGCGCGGATCGTGTGAATGCAATCGCCCGCACGTCCGGGATCTCCGCTGATCGAGATCGGCACCTCTCCTGCCCCAAAGGCGTAAATCATGTTGAATTGCCCCGGAAAAAATCGAGGAATCTTCGTGCTTGCGTCGGAGGGAACGAGGTTCATCGTGAAAATGTCATGCGTTTCGGCCTGAAAGGACTTCACCCGGTAGGCGATCGGAAGCATCGGCTCGCAAAGCGGCTGCCCACCTCTGTTCCTTATCGTCAACGAGCCGGTCGCGTTCATGAGGCCTTCTTTTTGGCGCCGTAAATGTCGAGAACCTGAAACCGGGTTGATCGAAGCCGGGCATTCATCTCTTCGGCGCAGACCTTCATGAGGCGATACCCCAGGGCGGGATCCGCCTCAGCCTTGGAACGGAGACAAACGCCATCCATTGCGACAAGACGGCTATCCTCGACGGCACGGACATCGAACACCCAGCGATACGGCGGGAAGAGCCAGGACCAGCCCACGACCTGCCCGGGCCCGAGCGTTTCAACTGTCAAATTGGCGTAACCCGGAGCCTGCATTTCGAGAGCGAGGGTTCCGGTGCGGATCACGTAAAATGCTTCCGCGGAAGCTCCCTCGTGAGCCAGGTATTCGCCGGCACGAGCGATCTGATTTCGTCCACAACCCGCAAGCAAGTCAATGTCGGATCTCGAAAGCTTTTGGAAAAATTGATGTTCTCCGAGCAGTTCTTCAATTGTTTTCATTTTTGGCTATCGCCTCGGCTTCCTCGGTGATGTCGATCCCCACGGGACACCAGGTGATGCAACGGCCGCACCCCACGCAGCCTGTCGTCCCGAACTGAT
>DATDSK010000090.1:0-45329 GCA_035291325.1 Bdellovibrionota bacterium
GCCGGATTCGGCGGCGGCGGTCGTAACCGTTACTAATTCATCTTGAGTGAGGGGATGGTTCCGAGCGGATCATCCCCCTCATCATAAGGAGATCGATATTTCACAGCCATTTTCTTACATGAGCAAGAATCCGCCAACCACGAAGCCGCGCTCGGGGCAGTTCAAGTGCTTCCGCTGCCGCGAGCTTTTTCCTTCGAAGGAAGGCGATTGGCATTCCTGGCAGACCATGGAAGTTCACCTTTGCCGGAAGTGCGAAAAAGAAACTCAGAACACTCCCGAGCGCAAGGGTCGCTGATCGGCTTATTCCTCCGAATTCAGCTTGAACAATACCGAAAAATTTTTTTTCAGAGGAGCCGGGATCGGATAACGAAACCCGAACCTCGCGTTCCGGAAGAAATTCACGGTTGCTTCATCCAAACGTGAGAAGCCACTTGATCCTGACAGCGCTACCTCGGTAGGCGTTCCATCCTTTCCGATCAGAACTGAAACAGTGACTCTGCCCTCTTCGCCGCGCCGTCGCGAAATCCCGGGATAATCAGGCCGAAGAGAACCTATCATCCAAACGTCCGCCGGTCCGCCGGTTCCGGATGCTTTTTCGCCGGAAGCAGGCGGGGATTCAGCTCGCGCTGGTTGTTGTGGGGGCAAGCGATACCGCTGTTTGGCTTGTGAGTTGCCCAACGGCAAAAAAATCGCGACATCAGCAGCATCACTGGAGGAATGCCGTGAACCCGGGTCTTTGGTCAGCTTGTTTGTCTTGGTGGTAAGCCATAGCGAGACTGCAATGAAACCGAGATGGACGGCGAGAGAAAGCGCGCCAGAGCTGATGAGCGGCAACGAGCGTTTCATCAAAACTCCTGCTGAAAAGAAATGAAAAGAGTTCGGCCCGGAGTGGAGTAGCCATCCACCTCCTGGTACTCGCGGTCAAAGATATTCTCGATTTTGGACGAGAGCCTGGATTTCATGCCCACCCAATACGACGAGCTCAGGTTCGCCACTGCATAACCCGGCATTGATTTTCGTGACCAGGTCTGTGCATCGAGGTCCGGGCGATGGCTGATTACCCGGACCTCTGCATCGAAGGTCCAGGCTCGTCCGGGGTGGCCTGAAAGGGCGCCTGACAAGGCGCCTGACAAGGCCAATGACGCCTGATGCCGCGGGCGCCGGAGGAGCTCGAGGCCGGAGTTTTCGTCCATGGCACGCATCCATGTGTATTCCAAGGTCGCGCGAAGCGCTGGAGAAAGATCGGAACTGATTTCAGTTTCCACCCCTTGACTACGCGCTCTTCCCACATTTTGATAACCGGGTCTCGAATTTTCAAAAACAATCAAGTCGTGCAATCCAGTCTGAAAATATGTCATACGGACGAGCGCGGTTCCGCTTGCGAACCGTTGTTCGAGGCCGAGGTCGAAGGTCGTGCTCAGCTCGGGACGCAAGGCAGGATCTCCAAAACCCGAGTAGAGCTGGTAAAGAGAAGGCGATTTGAACCCGGTGCCATACGAACTCCGCAGCGTCGTTGAATCGGTGAGCGCGAGTCCTGGCGCAATCCGGTAAGTCGCGTAGGACCCGAAGCGGTCGTGAACGTCACGACGGATTCCGGCTGTATAGAAATATCCGGGTGAGAGGTGTTGGTACTGAACGAAAATGCCGACATTGGTCGAGGACTGCCGTAAGCTATCCGCGGGTCCCGTGCCCAGGTCTTCGCGTGTGAGTCCCGTTTCCCTTTCGGCTTCGATTCCGAGGCTGACCGTGCCTGCTCCACCGATGAAGAAATTATTCTGAAGATCGATTTTCGAGCGATCGCTGTCATGCCGGGTGTGAACAGCTTCAGGGTGACTTGAATTCGGGGTTTTGTCGGCCGTTCGCGCCATGTTCAGATACGAGAACCCCAGAACCGGTTCCCAATCCTGACTGCGCGTTGAACGCGCCTCGAGCCTGCCCGAGAAAGTCTGCTCGGAGCTGAAATAATCCGGATCGTCGCCCCCGGGCCCGCCAGAGAAATCATTGTCGTTTCGCGCGCGCGAGTACCGGAAATCAAAGGTGCAGGGCGCCTTTTCAGCCGCATGGAAGCCGGCATGCGTGGAAACACTTGCCGAGGTTCTTCCGTCGGCTTCGACACCCGTCAGCTCCCGACCGGTGATCGAGAAGCCCCTGGATGTTTCGAGTTGCGCGTTCAAGGCGTAGTCAATTTCGGCTTCTCCACTTTTCAAACTCGTCCAGGTCTCGAAAGTCCGGTAGGTGCCGTATCCCAAGCCGAGAATGCGGGAGGGGGTTCGTCCGTTCCTCTTGGTGATGATGTGGACGATCCCGCCGATCGC
This sequence comes from Bdellovibrionota bacterium, assembly GCA_035291325.1. Taxonomy (GTDB): domain Bacteria; phylum Bdellovibrionota; class UBA1018; order UBA1018; family UBA1018; genus XYD1-FULL-55-31. Next base: position 2,316 of record DATDSK010000090.1, read on the forward strand.
GTCCGAGCCGTAAAGAACGCTCTCGGAGCCCCTGATGATCTCGATTCGTTCGATTCCCTCGACGGGAAGATTTCCAAAATCAAAACTTCGGGTCGGGCTGAGGGGGTCATTGACTTTAATCCCGTCGATCAGGACGAGCGTATGTTCCGAGTTTGCGCCCCGAATCGATAGTGACGTCGCCGAACCCGGTCCACCCGCGCGATTGACTGTCAGACCGGTTCGCGTTCGCAGAAGATCCGCGACTTTTTCACCGGCGTGCCGGCTCAGCTCTTCTTTGCCGATGATCGTGGTGGAAGCGCCCGTTTGTGCAGCCGGTGTCTCGAGGCGCGTCGCGGTGACGATGATGTCAACCCCCGGGGCTGCGGTAACGGAGGTGATCTGCGATGTGAAAAGGAAGAGTATGAAAAGAGTCATTTCGTTCACCCCTCCTTCGGGGGTTGGGCGGGGGCTGGCGGGGGTTGGCGGGACTTGGCGTCCTCCGGCAAAAAAATGTTGCCGGTGCCGTTGCGTCTTGCGCATCGAATCTCGCGGGGCGTTCGGACTGATGAGCGGTCGCTCAATTACCGTTGCGGGACAGTGCCGGAATTTCACCGGTCTTCAGCTCTCCGTGATTCGTGGCGCGATGCTATGGTCTCGCGGCACTGATGTCAACTTCCTAAAGCTCGCGCAGCCGAAAGACCGGTGAGTCAGCACGACGGTTGCATTGTGATTTCATTTTTCATCAACTCACATGGAGCAATCATACGTATGGCATCGAAATTCATTGAGTCACGGGGTCAGTCTCTTGAAAAGCAGCAGTTCACCTGGAGGGAGATCGTGCAACAGCCGTTCAGCAAACTGAACGATGATGCGTTTTCGCGCGTACGAAGCATTCTCATGAACGGCATTGAGTTCGAGTCCGTCATGTTCCAGCACATGCTGGCCCGGGCCAGTCACGACCTTCGGCCTCATCTCGCGCGGGTCAGGCAAATCGAGCAGCATCAGCAGAAGGCGATCAATTGGATGCTGCCGCCCGATCAGTCGCCGCTTGAGACGACAATCGGATATGAGCAAGTCGCGGTGGAGGTCACCGCCTCGATCGCTCAGAACGAACCCGACCCTTATCTCGCGCAGGTTTACCGTTTCGGTCTCCTCGAGGATTTCGATCACCTCTATCGATATTCGGCGTTACTGGACCGGCTCGAGGGAAAAGACGCGAACAATCTTCTTCAGAGCTACACCGACATTTTGCCCGGACGTCCGACGATTGAGGAGCATCGGAGCGCGTTGGACAATCTTCGCAGGCCTTACGACAGAAGAAAGGCCGACCCGATCAGCAAGCTCAATGTTTGCCTGATCACGGCCGCCGAGCAGCAGACTGAGAATTACTATCTCAATGTCGGGCCGCTCTTTTCCGATCCCGTGGCTCGCCAGCTCTATGCCGAGATCGCTTCGATCGAGGAACAGCATGTCACGCAATACGAATCCCTGATGGACCCGGACGAAACCGTTCTTGAAAAATGGCTGCTCCACGAGGCCACTGAGGTTTACACGTATCGAAGCTGTCTTGAGTCGGAATCAGATCCTCGTCTCAAGAAGCTTTGGGACAGATTTCATGACTATGAATTGGGGCACTTGCATTATGTCATGGAACTTTTCAAATCGATCGAAAACCGGGATCCCGCCGAAGTGCTTCCGGAAAAACTCCCCAAGCTTCTGAACTTCGGGAATCACCGATCCTATGTCCGTTCCGTGCTGGACGCCGAAGCTGATCTGCGGACGAATGGAATGGATATCGTGAAGCGCGAAGACGAGAACCCGGAGTCCATCGCGTACCGAAACCAGGTCAACAGGGAAGGCTCGCCCAGTCAGGCCGTCGCGGCGGGGTATCGCTGGATTCCCGGGACAGAACTCAATCAAAAAATAGCTTAAGCCGCAAAGGAGTCTTCAAATGAAAAAGACGACTGAAATGGGTTTAAACCGCACGGGTGTTGACGCTTCACCCATCGACAGCAAGGACATCATCGGGGCGGCGCTGAATTCGACCCCCACATCCTTGGATGGCGACGAGGAAATCGCGAAAATTCGCGCGAGTTACCTCAGGGAGGCGAAGCCGATCGGCACGCTTCCGATTCCCGGCACGATCAAAGGAGGCGTGAGCACTCTCCTGGAGAAGTTGGCGGGGAACCGGCCCGAGTTGCTGATCGACAAACTCGGCGAGAGGCTCGCCTTCGAGCGTACCGGGACAAGACTGTATGAAGCGCTGGTTCAGAAATGCCGAGTGTTGGATACCGATCAGGCCGGAATTCCCGTCGCGACTCTGGAGCGTTTTCGAGATCAGGAGCTTCGCCATTTCGGACTCGTTCGCGATGCTCTGATGTCTCTGGGCGCCGACCCGACGGCGCAAACTCCGGCAGCCGACGCGGCGGCGGTCGCTTCGAGCGGCATCCTCAAAGTCGTGAGTGATCCGAGAACTTCGGTGATGCAAAGCTTCGAGGCGATTCTTATCGCTGAGCTCGCGGACCACGAAGGCTGGGATGTGCTCATCCGGGTAGCTGAGGAGATGAAACTGAACGAAATCGCCGCCTCGTTTCGTGGCGCATACGACGAGGAAAAGGTGCACCTCGAAAGCATTCGTTCCTGGTTAAGCTATTTGATGCTCACGAAGAGGACTGCGGTCAAAGAATCGGCGGCGTAGCGAAGCAATATTGCTGAGTTAACGCAGTGCGCGAATTCATTTTCACGCCAGGGCTGCCCGCTTGACTTCCTGGAGCCGCTTGAATACCCCTTTGAGACATAACGTCGATACGGGGTATTATGAAAAAAAGCATCGTGTTCGCTTTTGCGGTTCTATTTTTGGGATGTGACCCGTCCACCGGGACGAAGCCTTCCGTCGTCGACGAAATGATCACCGCTTTCGAAAGTGGCTGCAGCACCGGAGACTGGTCCCGCGTTGCTTTGGAGCGTTCGGCTCGCCTCACCGGTATTTACAGATCCCTGAACGAGAAAGCGAGTTGCAGGGACCCGAAAACAAACACCGTGGACGGCAATCTTCAAGAGGCTCTGAGCGGGAGCGCCGCGCTTCAAAAAGCTTTGGATGAGGCGCTCGCCCGCGAAGCTTACTACCGCGGCGAGAGGGTCGCCGAAGAAAATACGAACGACCTCTTCCTGATTCTGGACGATCCGAGCCTTACTCCGGGACTTCGGGATCAGCTGCTTTCGCTTTACGCGAATGAACGTTATCAGCTCTCGTACAATCGCGCTCAGCTGAACTATGTTGATCACGCGAGCTATGCCTCAAAGGCTACCTCGGGATTGGTACGGTTCAGCGGCTATGCGAGTTCGGTTCTTTCGAGTACAGCTCAACTGAGCGGCTGTTTGACAGATAACCCAGCCAAGGCCTTTGATATCGCCGCGAATGTCGGGCTCATTGCCGGCTCTTTCGCGACTCCGATGGTGGGGGTTGCGGTGGCGGCGGTTTCTGAACTCCTCAAGCTCGGGGTACAGGCCGCTACTTCGATCCCATCCGCGCGCCAACTCTACAAGTCCCGTAAAGATCGGATGCCGGTCGCGCTTTCCTGCGGGCTTGAGGCTTTGACCCGGGATTACTGCAGGGCGCGGGATTCCCACATTCTGGTCGATCTCGCTCATCGGAGCCAGAACGACGGGGAGCCGATTCCGTTTTTCTACGGAATTGAACTGGCTGATCGCGATCTGCCCGTTTTGTATCACTGGCTCGATCGGGTCGTCGGTGGGTCGAATTCAGCCAACCCGGAACAGGCACAGAAAGTCAATTACCAGTTCTCCCGCCTGAACCGGGTGTTGCAGATGAAGCGAAACTGCGAAGGCATTCTGAACGAACTCGTACGAGACCTGAAAAACCCGAAGTTCACGCCCGATGATCGAACCCGGAAAGTGAAAGACGGCCTTGCTGACATCATGCTGGGCGCGCTCTATATGGATCAGGGGAACGGCATTCCGTACCCCTACAGCGATGGCCCGTTCAAGAATGACAGTGCTTACGTGATTGTCTCGCAAATTGCGGGACTACCGGTTCCCGAAAAGGTGCAGCCCGGTACGAGCATTCGAGAGTTCATCGGTAACTTTAACTTGATCTATTCCACTGACCTCGTGACCGGAATCAACGATCGCGTCGGCTCACTTCTGGGCGAACGGCATCAGGGCGTGCTGAATGAATTTCTCGAGAAAGTGAACCTGAATCCGCCCAGCATCGTGCGCGAGGCTTCGTCTGAAACCGCGGGCGGGCTTTCGGCTGTTTTGGCGCTGGATCGGCTGGATCATTTTTTTGATATTTTCGCGTTCTCTCCGTCGCCTTATCGAGAGCAGGATGAAACCCTGATCAAGCAGGTGCGCACGGATCTTCGCACCGTGAATTCTGACTTGAAGAGCCCGGATTCGACTCAGATGGATCGCGCCGAGGAGATTTTGAACGAGGTTTTCACGAAGTTCAAACTCGAGAATACGAACGTCTTTCTGCCGTCGCATTTGCAGATGCTGATTCGGAATGATCTCACGACCCGCTATCGCCGCGGCGAAGGTCCGAAATCGGTGGAGGACATTCTTTTGATGGCCGGCCGTGACGTCGATTTACTGCTCCAAAAATCGAAGCTCGGTCCCGAAGAAGTTCGTTCTGATCTGGACCGCGCCCAGGCGTTGACTGGGACGACGCTCAGCAGGTTTCGCGGCTTTTTTTCCGACAGCATGGCGAAGGCGATGGAGGATCTCAAGGAAAGCGCCGACAGGAATCTCGAGCCACCGGTCGCCGTGGGGTCGCGCAGTCCGAACCGGCATACGCTGTCACGGCTTTGCATCATGACTTTGATCTCGGGAATGGAGTGGCCGAAAGCCGTGGACGTCTCGATCTGCAGGGGCGCGAAGATCTTTTCGCCGGACGCGAAGCTGGAACTTTCGTTTGATGCCCTTCAGAAGAGCCTGGAAAAAAAATCGCTGGATGATCGGCTTTGCATTCATCAGGACTTTCTCAGGATCGACCGGTTGGCAAGCCAGAACCTGTCAGCTCCCGGAGGCCACGACATCGGACGACGGGGGCTTTTCGAAGCAGCGGAGAGCACTCGCTGGCAGGAACTCCTGGACCAAAAGGTGGCCGGGTTCTGAGACGACGTCTCAATGGTGGAGCCTGACTCCTTGGACGGTGTTTTTTTCCAATAGCTCCGCGTCGATCCAGTAATCCCCGCGATCGCAGGTACGACCCGGTTCATTACGCGAACATTTTTCGCCGTAAGAATTGCGGACCAGGAATTCGCAGCGCGAGGAGTTTTCGTTTCGGACTGTTCTACGGCCGATCACGAGGATCGCATGCTTTTCACATTCCCGTTGATACAGCGCGATATCGCTCAGCTGGCGAATGGACTGGTTCGAATTAAAACGGAGCAGCGCGAAGCAGATCGTCAAGGGGACGGGAACGGGTTTCGGTTCGCTCAACTGTTCTTTCACGAACGCACCTATTTCGTAGAGAAACGGTTCCATTTTGCATTCCGGCAGTTTGCGAAGGGAGAGCCGATTTTCAGGTTTCTTGCAGGCCGAGAGGATCGGGTTAGACTCCAGGGCCATTTTCATGGTGAATTCCTGCGAGTCGAGTTCATGGAGATAGTGAAGAAGGGCTTCGGTGGCCTTTTTTATTTCAGGCGGTATCTGGCTTTCGACAGTATTGGAAATCACGCACTTCGGGCAGAGGCGGTTGAGGAGCTCTTGTTTGCGTTTTTGAAGATCATCGACTTCATCGTATCGCACTTGTTCCGACGAAAGAATCTCGGCGAGAGTTCTGGCCGTCGCCTTATATTCCTCGCTCGTTCGGTAAGTGTTCTGGATTCGTTCGACAGCGGCTTTGTCCTCGGCGTTTCGGCCGGTATCTCCCAGAAGCGGGTCTGAAAACGGCATTTTGCTGCTGTCGCAAGCGCCATGCGATCTGAGGTGGTCCATGGCATCGCAGAAATATCCCGATCCTTTGGTAAAATATGGATTGAGTTCGTGGCGGTATAAAGGTTCTCGAGTGGAGAGTTCAGCCAAGGCCGAGCTCGCTGAAATCCGTTGGCGAGGATCGCCGTTCAACCGCGCCCGACGGACGGCTTCGGCGGCCTGGACGGCGGCGACGAGATAGCAGACGCCATTTCCAAGACCTCGTTGATCGAAGATGGGCATCCCGTGCATCGACTGCCCGGGCTCGCGCAGGTCGAGCGGAATATCGCAGTCCGGGAATTTGTTTTTGAATGGCGCGCATTCAGATCGCGGGCAGAACAAGGCGAATAGAATAAGAACCGGCAGAGTGAGGATAATGGCCGCCCGATGATTCATCATCTTAATTGTAGCGCACCAAAAGGGCGTCGGCACGTTCTGATGGTAATCTTGTCCAGGAACGCGTAAGTGAGCGTTTGCTCTGTGATTTATGGGAACGGGAGCTCTTTTGATTGCAGTCTTTGGGCTGGCGCCATCGGGGTTTTCAGCTAAAATCAATGCCGGAGACTCATTCATGAAATCATTGACCCATCTCACGATCATCCTGCTCACCAGTTCTATTCTCTCGGCTTGCGCCACGAATCGCACGCGGATGCGCGAAGGCGACAATACCGGCCAGGAGGCCGCGCTTACGCCGGCCGAAGAAGCCAAAATGACCCAGGAGGTTCTCCCCCAGATGATGAAGGAATATCCTCCGGTTCAAAACCCTGAGCTTCAGGCTTACGTCCGCAAAATAGGCACTCAGCTCGTCACGGCGAATCACCTGGAGGGGAAACCGTATCATTATACCTTCGCCGTCGTTGACGTGGATTACGTCAATGCATTTGCCCTTCCGGCTGGAACGATCTTCGTGACAGCGCCCCTCATTGCGATGGCCGATTCGGAGGCCGAACTTGCCGGAGTGATCGGTCATGAGATCGGCCACGTCGTGGCCCGCCATACGGCTGAACGGATGTATCAGGCGAAAAAGGAGGAGTCGAAGTCGCTGCTCTATGGTGTCGGCGGCGGTCTTCTCGGAGCGGCTGCGGGATTCGGAATCGGGAAGCTCGCGTGTAAAGGTGATTCGGCCTGCCTCGCGAAAGCGGCCGCGATCGGCGCGGGCGCGGGGGCCGCGGGCGGCCTGCTTGTTCAGAAGTTCGCTTTCATGGCGAACTCCCGGGAAGATGAAATGGAAGCGGACCGGATCGGCTTCAATGTCGCGGTTCAGGGAGGCTATTCGAAGGATCACGTCGGCCTTTTTTACAGCAAGCTTTACAAACTTGAGCAAGCCCGGGGCAAGGCGGGCGGGCCAATTTCAGCGCTTACGGACGCGCTGAGTACTCATCCGCCTTCGCGGGAGCGAGTCGCGCAAATGGATGAGATGGCCCGGACGGGGACACCGCGCAAAGCTGAGATTTCCGGGACTGAATTCCCCAAAATGAGAAGCCTGGCTCAACGTTCCTCGAAACGGGCGCGCTGATCATGAATCACGTTGAATGGCTTCATCAGGAACTTCGGGATCTCGAACGCGAGGGACTTCTGCAGCGGGAGCAGGTCGAGAAGCTTCGCGCGCGCTACCCTGTCCCCGAAGGAGTCGACTGGGGGCGGCTTGTTTTCATCGGAATCGGCGCGATTCTCCTTGGTCTTGGGGTGATTCTGTTCTTCGCGTACAACTGGGAAAACCTCGACCGGTTCGTCAAGCTCGCGATTGTGATCGGCTCGGTGCTGGCCACGCATCTCGGGGCGATTCTCGTCAGGAGAGGGCGTCCTCAGCTCGCTGAAGGTCTTCATCTTCTCGGGACGATGCTCTTTGGCGCGGGGGTCTGGCTGGTTGCCCAGATCTACCATATCAACGACCACTACCCGAACGGGTTCATGATCTGGGCATTGGGAGCGCTCTTTCTGGCCTGGGCCTTGCCCTCGGCCGTGCAAGGAATGGTCGTCTGCATCCTGACGGTTCTCTGGACCGGTTCCGAAGCCATTGGCTTCGGCAACCAGTTGCTCTGGGCGCCGCTCCTGATTGCGGGCGTTTTCCCGGTAATGAAGAAGTTCAGTTCGCGTGTTCTGGGCAATCTCATTCCGATTTCCCTGCTTCTGGTATTTTGGTCGGGAAGCTTTGTTCCGTATGGCATCGCCTATTCAGCGATGCTTCTGCTTTCAGGGAGTCTGATCGGTTTGGGTATCCTCCTCGAACATTGGGGTCAGCTGCGGGAATCGGGGAGGTCCTTCTGGTTTTGGAGCCAGTTCGCGTTTCTGCTCACGGTTTTTGTTCTGAGCTTCGCCGGGCATGATCACTCGAGCGCGGCGCGGCTGGAGCAGGCAGCGCAACTCCGTTCGCATCCCTACTTTATTACAGGGGCGATCGGTTTTTTAATGATGTGGGGCCTCGTGCTCTACTTTTTGAGCCGTGATGGAAAGACGCGCGAGGTCAGGCCGGATCTTTGGGTGGTCTTGCCGGTCGGAGTGTTCTATCTTTTGCAGAGCCTGGGGGTGACGCAGCTTCGTGGTTGGGAATCGGCGGCTTTGTATAATCTTTCTATTCTCGCGCAGTCCGTTCTGCTGTTCCGGTTCGGGTGTCGTGAGGTTCGGTTTTCGGCGGTTTTTCAGGGCTGCATTGTCTTTGGACTTCTGGTGGCCGTCAGGTACACGGATTTGTTCGGGAGTCTTCTCGTGCGCTCTTTGGTGTTCCTGCTGACGGGCGCGGGGTTCTTCATAACCGGTTCAGTCTATTCGAGTCGGAAAAAAGCGGTCTCGGAGGTGCTGAAATGAAAAAACTCTGGATTGCATCTGCCATCGGATTGCAAATCGCGGTTCTTCTCGGCATGGCCGCGGAGCGGGAATATATCCGGGAGACGGGGAGAATTGTTTTTCTTCAGACCTTGCCGGTTGACCCGCGGGACTATTTTCGTGGCGACTACGTCAGGCTCAATTACGAGTTCTCGCAGGTGAACAAGGAATCCGCGCACGAAGCCTTCGGATCAGAACCTGTGAAAAAGGGTACCCGGATCTATGCCGTTCTTGCGCAGAATCCGGAGGGCGTGGCTGAAGTCGTTCGTATTGCAAAGAAGAAGCCGGAGAACGGCCTCTTTATCGCGGGACGAATCAGCCATCCTTGGGGTTTGCGGCACGGTTTTAACGAGATGAACGTCCTCTATGGAATCGAGTCTTACTACGTTCAGCAGGGCCGCGGAAAGACGATTGAGGAGAAGATGTCCCCCGGTCCGATCCGGCATTCTCTTGAAGTTGAAGTCGCGCTGGGGAAAAACGGGACGGCGGTGCTTCGTGGACATCGCTGGGGTCCGTTTGCCACGGAACTCAAGATTTTGGAGAGTGCTGCGCCCGTTTCCGCCGGGCGACCTGTCGAAAGTAACACCGTTCGTTCGGGAAGACTGAGCCCGAAACTCCGATTCTCCATCGTCAATGTCGGCAGTGAACCGCGGGCACTCGTCATTCCGCCAGATCTTTGCTCATTGCGACTCGTGGCTATTCGCTACGACGGCGAAAAAGTATTCGGCCCGCCGGGCGAATGCAAGACCGGACCCGAAGACGTTCATCTCTTGGCTCCATCAGAGCGAAAGGACATCGAGATCGATCTCGCGGAGTCGCGCTGGCATGTTCCGGGAGCCGGTGGTCAGAAGGCCGAGATCGGAGCGAGCGATCGGCTGCAAAGATACCGAATCCTTTATCGGTCACCCATCGGAGCCGTTTGGCAGGGAAAGCTCGCGTCTCAGCCCTTTATGCCTGCCACCCTTATCGATTAGCCTAGTCGCGATCTCCTGCGCCCGCCGCGTCCGGTGCTCCGAACATTGCTCCGTCCAGTGCTCAATGTCGAGCGTCCTTCCTTCAGTCTATGAGCGGTTTTCACTTTACGCTTTCCGACGGAGGTCATCGTTTCCTTCGTCCGGGGGCTGATCGAAGATGAACCGGCGAGTTTCGGGAAAAATTTTGCCTTTTTCAGTGCCATGACTTCTCCTATGCCGCGTAGGCCAGCGTCCGCCGAAAGCGAGTCAGTAACTCGGCTTTTTGAAGGATGTGGCCCGCCATCAGCTTCGATATCTCCTCCCACGACATCCCCGGTCTGAGGCCATTAAGCGCCTGGTCGAGCGCGTAAAGCCTGAAGGAGTAGTGATGCCAGCCGACATCGTACGGAGGCTTCGGTCCCACGTAGCCGAGCGTCCCTGCGGAGTTCAGGCCCTGAAGAGCGCCCAGGACTTGCGGAATTTCGTCCCCGCCCGGTATGCCTGGCGGGAGTCCGCGCGAGCTCGCCGGGATCCGGTAAACGAGCCAATGGATATAAGGGGTGTTTTCAGAATCCAGATCGATACAGAGCAAGACGAGTTCCTCGGTATAGGGAGGGATGCCACTCCAGGAGAGCGGAGGCGAACTGTTCTCTCCGTCGGCCGTATGCTTTACCGGAAGTTCCCGATGCGAACCTAGGGAAGCCGAGTCCAATGAAAGCCGTGGAGAATTGGCGATCTGTTCGGGTCGGGATCGATCGTTCCGTCCAATCGAGAAATCCCGAGCTTCCGGCACACCGGTGGCGTTCTCTTCAGTCGGAACGCCTGCCGAAGCGTTACGATTGCGCGCCATGGTTTCGTGAGTGCCGGAATCGAAGGCTTCCTGGTTTTCATCCGAGTCGAGCGTGTCATGCGAGTCATAAAGGCGGGCGCTCTGGTTTCGTTTCCGCGCCTTTCCCCCCTTTTTGTTGCTGGCAGTAGCCGCTCTATTCACCCGTGTCGCCATGCTAACCCGCCTTTCGCAGTAGGGGAGCGCGTTCGAGTTCTCTCAGGTATTCCTGAAGATGAGCCGGAATTTCGTGTTCGTTCACATAGTTGAAATCCCGGGAAACGGTTTTCGCGATTCGATTGAGAATGGGTTTCTTCAGTTCCTTTTTCAAGAGGCCATGCATTCGAGAGTTCGCGACAATCACAAGCCAGTCATAGCGATCCTCTGATCTGCCGTGGTCGAGAAGCGAGGCGATCTCGCTCATGAATTGCTGAGCTTTGTGGTCCACGGCATTGATGGCGTTATCATAGGCGTGTCGCCTGACCATACTCGGGCCGAAGGATCTCCCCGGTTTGTCGCTATCGATTTCGTGCCGCTTCAGGCGACCTTCGGGGTGTTCTATCCGCTCGATGAGCCGGATTTCTTTACCGGCCGAGTACTTTTGGTAAACGAGCGCTAATGATTTATTGACGAGAACGATCCAGAACCGGCGGTCAAGATCAGGTGTCATGCCCGCTTTGGAATGCAAATCTCGTGAAACGAAGCGATCGGCAAGTACTCAAAAGGGCGGCGACGGCTTGAAACCGCCGCCGCCGAAGTTCGCAAGGTTACATCCACTAATTATGTCCCATTGCTTCCGCCAGGAGAAAATCCGGTCGGTTGTTCAATCGGAGGAACCGGAGCCGTGGGCACCACCGGCGAACCCGTTGGATCGTTCGTCGGAACGTTGCGAGTTCGATTCGGCTGATGTCGGCGTTGGCTGCTTACCCACTGCCCGAAATTCCGGTATCCCGGAACGGGTTCTGTTCGGAATACCTTGGCTTCGCTTGAAACGATTTTCCCAAAATTGTCCGGCTTAGACCCGCCCTTCACCGCAAACGCGGAGAGGGAAGAACCTATTCCCAGAAATATGGAAAGCATGAAGATCAGAGTTCTCATGATCACCTCATTATTGGTTTTCAAAAGCAACGGCTCAACAGGAGATCCTTCATTTCTCCTTTCTCATTCTCAAGTTTGGCGGAACCGCAGTCCGAGGCGGAGAACGTGAGCGTCTCGGTTCCGGAACGACTGCCGGAGAGTGTGGTTGTGATCGTCCCCGATTGGGGCAGACAGCAATCGGGGGAGGAGTAGATGACATTCTCGAAAACGGCGGTACCGGTGTATTTTTCGACATTGTGCTGTACTTTAACGGTTCCATTCACGGTTCGAACGCCGTTGTTCAAGCGAACGTCCAGCGGACTGCCGGTTGAGGTGCTCAGCGTGTGATCTGCCTCGGTTTCGACCCGATCAGTATTGCCATTCCCCCGGAATATCTTCCGCGAGAGAACATGAACGCCCTTGATCTCGAGTTTTTTGCCGTTGGCATCATAGGTAATGAGAGAGCCTCCGGAAACGGGAGTTTCATATCCGCTCGGAGTCGTCGTATCGATTGACGAAACATGGACGCTGTTGCCCACGGTCCGCGTTGTCCCCGGCCCGAAAGTCCGGGCCAAGGTCGCGCCTGGACTTTCTGAAGGGAATTGACCGCATGAAACAGCGGCGCTGGACGCGAGAATTTCAGTCCCGTCCCAGACCGCCGAATTATTCCCGAAGTTGCAGGAATTATAAGCCAGGGTCATCGTCTTTCCCGAGCCGTCGACCGAGCAGTCGAGGCCATCCACCGCGGTGCTTGGCCTGGGACAACCGTGTGCCGCATACGCCGTGTTGATAGGGAACCACCAATCGAGCAGGACGCCATTCTTCAGATTCAGGGACAATGTCCCGACGGAGCCGGAGTTTACGTTGCCGGATACGGTCGCCGCGGCCATTTCCGACATCGTGATCACTTCGTCATTCGACTTGCCACAACCGGAGAAGGCTCCTGCCATGGTAACGACTGCGATAAGCGCGGTAAAAATCAATTTCATTCGGTCATTCCTCCATTCATTATTTTCGTGTTTAGTATTCGTCTCTATAGTGCCGACCAGGATACGCCTCCAGCCGTCATCCAGGCCTGGGTCAGGCCGTCGGTCGCTTCAGATATCCCAATATGGAACTTCAGATCGGGGCGGTTGGACCAATTCACGCGTGTGCCGAACCCGGAGCTGCCGTCCCGCGGAAAGTCATCACTCGATCCCCTCCGTACGGCGACATTCGCGTATAGTTCGACTTCCCAGCGCGGGCCGATCCGCATGATCGCGTGGGCTTCCGGACCGAGCTGAGTCGCGGAGGAGTTGACACTTCGCCGTGTGACGATACCGAGCTGCCATTGAGGGTTCCTTCGGGTGGCGCTCCAATAAACCCGGAGTTCGTGGTTGGTGCCCAGCCAGAGCTCGAACTCGTCTGAAAGCGGAAGCCATTGTTCCCTCGAATATTGGATTCCGTAACTGTTTGCCAGGGCCGCGTATTCCAGTCCGAGTCGCGCGCCCGGCCAGGCGAGTGTGGGGCTGAAATCGTTCACCTCATAGCCGATGTACGGCTCAGCTGAAACGAGCCAGTTATCATTACCTCTGTAGAAGCACGCAGTGGCTGAATAGATTTGCGAGGTTCCCGACCGGGCGACAAAGCCAGTGGAGAACGAGGCGTTCAAAAGAACGTCGAGGCCGTGCTGTTCGCTTTCCAAAATGTCCTCTCGAAACCGTGTCGAGACTTCCAGACCCGGCGTTTCGAAATATCCGGCACTCGTATCCAGGCTCAGTTCCGTTTCCGCGGCAGCGCCCGTTGCGAGAAGAGTGATCCCGAGACTCATGGGCCGAAACGTTTGAAACTTCATCCAGCACTCGATCAGAGCAAGACGTGTACCGTCGAACTGAATACCGGATGTAGCGATCTTGGTACATTTCGGCTCACTCAGTACGTACAGGTGTTCTGAATTCAGTACGCAAAATCAGTACACTCACGCGCGACTGAGGTCCGTCGCGGGCGAGGCACTCAAACAATTTTTTCGGAATTGAGCTGTTTTCAGGCTCAGAATCATGCATTCGATGGATCGCGACCGGTAGTGGCACGCGGGTTGCTCTAAGCTTCCTTGTTCGGAAATTTGAATTCGAGGCAACTCAAGACAACTCAAGGAGGAGGAAGAATGAGACAGGTAAACAGGACCAGCATGGGTTCGATCTGCAATCTGTGCTTGAGCAAGTATCGCAGAAAATCGATTTATACCCGTTATTGTGACCGGTGCCGGCGAAAGGATCTCTACCGTTTCGCAGAGTGCTTTGCCTCGGCGGCGGGAGCTCACGATGACTCCGCGGATGACATGGATTCTTTCGTGCTCGCCGATTTCGGCGTGATCGCCTAACTGCTGCGGAGCGAGATTCATGAAAAAAGATTCAGCTTGGATTCTTGGATTCAGAACCTGGTCTTTGACGATCGCGATCGCCGTCGTGATCTTCGTCGCGAACTTGGTTTTCAACATGGCCAACAGGGGCGACAAGTTCAGTGACGAGCGGCAGGACCCGGCGGCGTTGGATGCGGAAAAAGCCGCGGTTCAGGATCAGGATTCGGAGCCGCAGGTTCCGGCCGCGGGTGCCCCCATCCTGGTGGAGAACGGCACTTCGGAGCCGGAGCCTCAAGGACCGGCGAAGACTCCTGCCACCTCGCCCAACGAAAGCGTGGTGCCGCGGTCGGGATGCCTGGTCGCGCGCTTTCAACATAAGGCTTTGCCGGGGCATCGTGATCGGGAGAATTGCGAAAAGCATCGCAATTTCGTTGAGCTCGGGACGGCAAAGGAAGTCGCTCACATAAATTGGAAGTCGGTGTGTTTGCGAGTGGATGGCGTGCCGACGCATTTCGAGCGCGGTTCGAAAGGCATCGTGTTTGGTCCGCTCGCGGGGCCGGAATCGTCTATCAGTGTCCGGTACTGCCTCGGAAAGGCGCTCTGTTACAACGACTGTACTCCGCCCCGCGATGGCTTTCTGGAAGCGATCGGTGCTTCGCTCAAACGCGAAAAGGTGATTCCTCAGGCACTCGCGAAATGGGATCCAAGTGATCCTGCCGAAGATCCTGATCCGACCGCAGGTCTTGAAGCCGAGTTAGGGGATCAGATCAGCATTCAGCATGGTTTGGTGCTCTTTAAGGATTGGCAGAATACTTCCCGCAGTCAGGGTTGCGGCGCCAGCGTGGCGAGCACGACTTTACTGGCAAGTTCCCGATGAGAGAAAGGGGAATGAAGATGAACCGGATTTCCTGGACGATACTCATGAGCTGCGCCCTTTGGTCCTGGGGCTGCACGCAGCAGAAACCCAATTCCTTTCGTCTCACCCAGCAACTCGAGAGTTTTGCGGTCGCGCGTGAGATCAACACCAAGGTCGACCTGCTGTATATCGTTGATAACTCGGCAAGCATGGACGTCTCGCAGGATAGATTGCGACGAGGCTTCGCATCTTTCGCGGAGAAGTACCTGCGGCCGAACTGGGATATTCGGGTCGCGGTGATCACGACGGACAGCTATATGGCCCATCCGGCTTTTCGCGAATACCTGAAGACGACCATCGACGGGACCACGAATTGGACGTCGCCCTATGTGCTGTCCCGCCTGAGTACTTTCGTGAATCCGCCGTGGGACCCGAATCTGGTTAATCTCGAAACCGGAGAATTCAAACGAGGTATCACCTGGGGCGCGCAAGTTCCCGCATGGGGCCCCGATTACGCGCGACTTCTTTCCGGAGTTCACGACGGCCCGATCGCCGCCTTGTGCACTGAGCAGCATCCGTATTTCTTTCATGGAACCGCGCAATGCCGCGTTCGAGACGATCAGACCCGGTACACCGGGCCGTCCGGGTGCCTGAATCCAGGCGGGGGAGAATCCGCGATCACACAATGCGTGAATACCGTCGAAAACGACACGATTCATTCGGGTAAGCCGATCCTCTCCACGCAGGATTCGTCGCGGACTCTCGTCCCCGACTTCATGATCAACGCGAGCGTGGGAACATCCGGAGCCGGCTCTGAACGGGGACTGCAGTCACTTTTGCAATTTCTCACGGACAACGAGAGGTCAAATACCGCGTTCTTCCGTCCGGGATCGCAACGTGTTCTGATCTTCCTGACGGACGAGGACGATCAGAGCCTGCGGATTTCAAGCACGATTCCGAAAGGGTTCTCTCCATATACGGGTTTCTCCTCGAACTGCCCGGTAAAAAATGTTGATGGCTACACTTACAAGCTCTCGACCTGCCCCGATTCGCAGGAGTTGATCCCGGTCGATGGAGTGAAGGCCGAGCTGGAAGGTTTTTTCACCAAGCTCGATCGTTTCATGGAAAAGAAGTCGAACTACCTCGTGATTCCGATCGTTCCCCTGACGGGAGCGGCGCTGCAGGAACTGCAAGCGATGCGTGCACCCGGAGACAAGGCGGCGGGGAACGCCGGCGACGTCGCGGTTGATCGCGGTGACCGGTATCTTGAGCTGGCCGACCTCGTCGGCAATGGCTCATTCGCCTTGAACATCGCCGAAGATGATTATGGCTCTATTCTCGATCAGGTTGGACGAGCGATCGTTCAACGCAAGAGTGAGTTCGCGCTTTCCCGCGAGCCGACCAGCACCGAAGACATGATCGTGACGATCATTCATGCGGACGCGACGCGCACGATCGTTCCTTCGGAGAGCTATTCGATTTCCGGGAACACGCTTTACATCAATGACATGGATTTTGTTCTCAGCCTGTCTTCTACGGACCAGATCATGGTCAATTACCAACCGAAAACGGTCTACTGAAAAGGAAGGAAGGAAACTGTAATGGGTAACTTTTTTGAATTCGTCAGGACGAACTGGTGGCACGTATCGCCGATCATCGCCGCGGGCGCATTTGCGGCGGTGATCATCATCGAGCGGTCGAGAGCTTTGCTGAAGTATTATCCGATGCAAAACTCGGAAGTCTTTTTCTCGCGGGTGAGTGATCTCGTGCTTACCGGCAAGATCGCCGAAGCGGTTGCGATCTGTGACCGATTCGAGGGAAAACCCGCCGCCGAGGTGACGAAGCAGGCACTCCTGCGCGCGCATCAGCCCGAGAACCTGATTGAAAGCGGCCTTGGAATTGTCGTGGGAAAGGCGACGGAAGCGATCCAGGGACGAACGTCGTTTCTTGCAACGATCGCGAACGTCGCGACGTTGCTTGGGTTGTTCGGGACCATCGCGGGGCTGATTCACTCTTTCGGAGCCGTCGGGTACGCTGATCCGCAGCAGAAGTCGGCCCTTCTTGCCGCCGGAATCTCGACGGCGATGAACGCGACGATGATGGGCCTCGGAGTCGCGATTCCGAGCATGGTGGCGTTCAGCTTCCTTATCAATCGGAGCAACAAGATCGTCGCGGAAGTCGATCGTGCCGCGATGAGAGCGCTCGATCTCTTGAAACAGCGTTTCTACATTCTCGAGAACGAAACCGTGAGCGTTCTGGAGCGCAGCGTATGAGCGCGTTCGACGGATCCGGGGATCCGCTTGCCCGTTTGGGAAGCAGGTCCCCTCTGAGCCAGGATTTTGATCTGAATCTCGCTCCCATCATCGACTGTTTCGTGGTGTTGATCGCGTTCGTCATGATTTCAACCGCCTTCGCGTCCATCGGAATTCTAGAGGCGACGATGGCAGCCGGCGGGCGGACGCCGACCGAGGCTTCAAACGGCGATGTGAGATTGAGGGTTGATCTGGCGGCGAATGGCGCGATCGGCATGGAGTTAAGCGGAAAGGAAACGCGTGGCTTCATTGTTCCGGCGCTTCCTGGTGGAAGGCGGGATGACGCCGAGCTTTCGCGAAGACTCGATGAGGTCAAAAAGAATTGGCCGGGCCTTAAGCAAGCCCGATTAGTCGCTGACAACACGGTTGCTTATAAAGACGTTGTCAGCTCGATCGAGGTGATCCGCAGGACCGTTCCCGGCGTCGCGCTGGATGGTTTTTAGGAATAGGAGACCCGTATGCGAAAGTCCTTCGTAAAAAAGCCGTTACTCAACACGCAAA
This sequence comes from Bdellovibrionota bacterium, assembly GCA_035291325.1. Taxonomy (GTDB): domain Bacteria; phylum Bdellovibrionota; class UBA1018; order UBA1018; family UBA1018; genus XYD1-FULL-55-31. The sequence goes on from DATDSK010000090.1 coordinate 19,918, forward strand.
TGACTCTGCAGATTACGTCGATGGCGGATATCTTCATGATCATTCTCGTGTTCCTTCTTAAAAGCTACGGAAGCGGCGCGATCGATGTCACCCCGTCTCCGGGACTCATCATTCCGCGGGCATTGACGGGATCGGCGCCGGTGGAGGGCTTGAAACTCGAAATCGGCGAAAAAACCGTGCGAATCGATGGCGAGGTCGCGATTGCCGGGATTCAAGATTACAAGTTCAAATCCGAGGATTTGAGCGCGAACGGAGCGTCGAAAGCGCTGGTCTCGTCCCTTCAACGCAAGAAACAGGAGAAAACTGGCTCTCAAGTCATCGTCGTAGCTGACCAGCGGGCGCCCTATTCCACGATCAAGGCGGTCCTGGCATCGGCGGCGGTGACTGGTTACACGGATTTCAAACTAGCGGTCGTTAACCCGAATTAGCCAACGAAAGGTATCCCTTGCTCAAATATCATTGGATCATCGTATTCATCGTCAGCGGCACGTTGATGACCTGTCTGCCCACGGGAGCCGAGTCGGCCCCGAAAAGGACCGTGGACACGGACGATATTGACCCGAAGTTCTCCGCGGTCGAGGTTCACGAAAGACGGGTCGACCAGGCCGCACTTGACTCCCAGATCAACGCCATTCGGAAGCTTCAGGGGCTGCTTCGCAAGCATCGTTCCACGGATCGGGAGCCGCTGTTGCTTTTCAAGCTGGGTGAAGCTCAGCGGCAGGCGGGGTCGATGGAATTCAGAATCGCCTTTGGGGTGATCACAAAGCGCAAAGAGGCGAAACAAGGAAGGGGAACGTATCGAAAGCATTATGCCGATTCGAGCCGGACGCTGACCGAACTGATCCAGAGGTTTCCGAAGCATCCGGACATTCCACGTGCTTACTACCTGCGCGCGAGGTCCAATGCCGAGTCCGGAAATGTTGAGGCGGCGAGTGCGGACTACCTTCACTTGGTACGTTCTTATCCGAAGTCAGACGACGTGATCCCGGCATACATGGCCCTCGCCGAAATCGCGATGAGCAAGAACAACTGGCGGGCCGCTTCGGAATATCTCAAGCCCCTTGAACGCCATCCGGAGGATGCCCGGTATCCGCATGCGCTTTACCGTCAGGCGTGGTGCCAGTACAACCTGAAGGATGTGCCGAGGGCATTGTCTTACATCGAGAGGAATATCCGGTACTATTCCGAGAACAAACAGTCCCGGTCGGATGAAGCACTTCGGGAAAACGCGGTTCACGACGCGGCTCTCTTTTTCATGGCGGGTTATGAGCAGAAGTTGGCGAATTTCAGCGTCAATGATGCCTATTCGTATCTGAAGCGGCTCGACTCGGGCGAATTTTTCGGCAAGATCATGGTGCGCTACGCGAAACTGCTACGCGCCCATGGGCACGCCGAGGAACTCGCCGAATGGAAGAATCTCCTCCTGCGTGAAGAAGGTAAGCGGCCCGAGAGCTTTGAAGTCGTCGTGATCACCTACGAGGATCAGCTGAACAAACGACAGTACCTGGGACTCGTTCAGACCGCCAAGGATTTGGTCGCCTATCGAAACCGCAAAACGGCTCCCGAGGTTGTCGCCCGAGCGGAAAAGCTCATCTTGGAAGCCGCGCATCAGCTGCAAGTCCTGATCACCCGGAACAAGGACGCTGACGGAGTGGCCGTGCTGACGAAGGCGCTCGCCGGGATCTATGATTCGTTCGTGCAAATTGTCGATGAGAAGGACCCCCGGATTCCGAAAGTTCATTTTAATCTCGCCGAAAGCTATTTCGAAATCGGCCAGTTCGAACAGGCCACCACTCATTACCGTTGGGTCGTGGAGCATGGCGCCTGGCGTGCGGTCAATCCGAAGGATCCGGTCAATGTTCAAACCGCGAGCTTGCGCGCGATCGCGAGCCGCTACGAACTCCTTCGCAAACGCCATCTCGTTCCCGGTGATCTGAAAGCCCGGTCCCTCAAGGACGCTGATGCGAAGGAGCTCGACAGCCAGCTTTCGGAATGGATCGGTTGGATCGCGACTCATATCGAAAAAACCGGCAAGAGCGTCGAGGCGATCGATAATTTCTACTTCGAGGCTAACCGTTGCATCTATGCGCACGGGGATTTGCGCGATGCTCTGCAGCGTCTTCAGGACTTCGCCCTGAAGTATCCCAAGTCGAAGTATGCTTCCCCGTCCGCCACGCTCGTCGTTGACACCTATGTCGCGAGCGCCGAGTGGGAAAGACTCCACGAGCTCGCGAGCGAGTTCCTGGCCGTAAAGGAATGGAAGGGTTCCCCGTTCGCCATTCGGCTCTACGAGCTTGCGTCAAACGCGAGATTCAAATCGCTTGAGTCGAGTTACAAGGCGGGAGAATATGCCTCGGCCATCCAAAAGGCGGAGCAGTTCCTTTCCGAATACCCGGAGAGTAAGCGAAAGGCCGATTGCCTGGCCATCGCGGGACATGCGGCGCTTTCCGCGAGAGAACGCAAAAAGGCTCTGGGCTATTTCGGCCAGCTCATGCGCTCGGCTCCCGGGAGCGAGGCCGCGGCTTCAGCATTACTGGCCGAAGGCTCAATCCATGAAGAACAGTTGAACTATGCGGCGGCCGGCAGAACCTATCGCCAGTACCTTTCGCAAAAACCGGAGCTCGTCAAGATCGGAGGGGGACAGCGCAAAGCGCTTCGGCGCAAGGTCGTGACCTTTGCCTGGATTTCCGGTGATCAAGGCCAGCTTCGGTCGGTTCTGAAAGATCAAAACGTCTGCGCCGATGATCTTTCGATGGAATGCGAGCGCTATCGAACCTTGGATCTTTTTCAGAGCGCTGCCAAAGGACCGGAATTCACGGCGAAGGCTTTCGCCCGGGCTCGAAGAGGACCGGAGGAGTTGCGCGCGATTTGGGCCGCGCTGGCGCTGGAAGGGGCTCGGCATCTTGCGTTCAGGGACCGGCACGTCGCGATTCGGATTCTCACGCGGCATTTCCAGGATCTCGACGCACTGACGAGAACCCAGATCCTTCCATCAGTGATCGTGAGTATCCCCCGGGCCATCGCGCTGAATCGCCAGAATATCAGGTCGGTTGCGCCGCTCCATGCACGAGAGGCCTATATTGTCCGCCGGCTCGAAGCGCTCCGGGAAATCGAGAATGCCGCGATGGAAGCGGCCAAACTGCCCTGGATTCGGATCCGCGCCACGGTGAGCAACGAGCTTGCTGATATTTACGCTGATTCTGCGCGAAGTCTGAGCTCGCTTCGCGGAGCGAACCCGGCGATTGCCGAACCGTTCGCGAAGAAGGCCGATCTGTTGAGAGGTAAGGCGTTTCAGCTCGCCTCCACGGGCGCGATCGAGGCGGAGGCGTTCGACGCGATTGCCCAGCCTTATCTGCACGCCGATCCCAAGAGATTGGCGACTCTCTTGCCGAAGAATCCAGTTCCGGCTCCTGAGCCGCTCGATCCGAGCCGTCTCGGCTCGATCAACCCCGACGGGGAATGGGCCGCGAAGGAGACGGATTGCGACGACCTGGCGAAATGCGTGCAAGCCGAGTGGTACCGTTCCGCGCGGCAGAAACGCTGGGCTGAAGCGACATATCTTCTTCAGTACGCCAGGGAGAAGAAGGTTCTTCAGCCCGGGACCCTTGGCTTGCTCCGCGCGTACACCTTGGCCGGAATCGGCGCTCAAGCCGAAGCCTTGGCCGAGTTGGCGAGTACCCGTCATGAATTGAGCGATCGGACTCGCAAGAACGTCAACCGGCTGTTGCTCGGACATTACCAGAGCAGCCTGGCACGGGAGCGAGCCGACAAGCTCATGGAGGAATTGCGCAAAGACGGAGAGTCCGTCGCGAATCTTGGATGGGCCCCCGGAGGGACCGGATCGGCGGCTGGAGGTGGAGGATGAACGACATGAAAACCAGATTCCTTATAGTCCTGGTCCTGGTGGAACTTTTTGTCACGGCAACCGCCTTCGGTATTCCGCGAAGAAGCAAAGTGATCGAATTTGACGATGAGCTTGTTGAAGGAATTAATGGACGGCCGCTCGATCACCTCACTGAAATCGCCGAAAAGGAGCGTCGCCGCAACCGGGCACACCTTTATCGAAGCCGGACGGGCTTCAAACAGGAAACAAAGCAAACCCTTCGTGAAATGAGGTATTCGCCATGAACCCGAAAACGGAGAAATCCATTGTCCTGTCGATTTTCACTCGAAACGGCACCCGGCAGAAGATCTGGGCCGGCGGTAAGCCGTTATTGCTTGGGCGTGGTCGCAACTGGAAGCTGGAGCGGTCCGAAGAGGGGGTTCGGCTTCGTCAGCTGACCGGAAGCCGGGAATACCTTTTCAAGAAAGCGGATCTCGAAGCGGGAGCCCGGCTCGATATCGAGGGTGCCTCGGTCGTTCTGCGAAACCGGCATTCCGTTCGCCCGGCCTATGTTTCCGGACCAAGCGGAACAGCGGGAGCGCTCCGCGTCTATGAGCGGTCACGGGGCTGGACGTTCAACTCGACCCGGCTCGGAGCGGCGTATGTTGGAAATATCGACGATATTCCCGTTTTTTCGCTGAAGTCAGCTGACGGGGGATACCGGTTGACCGCGCTCGCGTCCGAATCGATCCGGCTGTGTACTTCGAGAGCCGTTCATGAATTGAAACCGCTTGAAACGATCGTGGTCAGCTTCGAGGAGCTGCCTCATGTCACCGTCCGGATCGGTGCCTACGACTGGAGTTTCAACTCGCCGGAAGAAGTTCCTCTCGCGGTCTCTGAAAAGAGCGATCCGGACTGGCTGGAATTCAAACGAAGCCTTCGCGCGGTCGGTTCTTTCATGGCGGCCTTTCTGTTTGTCAGTATTCTTTGGCCACGGAGCGATATTGCCGTGCCCGAGGAACCGATTCCCGTTCAGGAAGTCGCGCTTAGCAATCCGATTCGGTTCAGGGTCGCGGCCGCCTCGAGCGGGGCCGGATCCCCCAAAAAGGCGCCGTCAGCAAAACAGCCCACGGCCGTCGCCTCCGCCTTTCAAGGCGATAAGCTGCAGTCCGCGATGAAAGGACTCTTTCGCGGCGGGATGACACAGCTCCTGGCCAAATCGGAGTACGGGCCCGGCGTCGATAAATCGGCGAGCGCGCGCCGACTTTTCAATTCCAGTTCGCCGGCACTTCACTCGGTCGCGCCGATCACCGGTCCGGGTACGGGGCGCGGCACCCATATCGGCGCGATCGGCGGTGACGGTCAGGGTGACGGCAAAGGCGTCGGCTACGGTCGTGGAGAGCACGTCGGTATTCAAGGACAAGGCCGTTCGCTCGTCGCGATGGATACCACGGGGTCTTCGGTCGAGGAGGGTCTGACGAAGGATGAGGTGGGCAAGGTGATCCACCGCCATCTGAGTGAGATTCGCTACTGTTACGAATCCTCGATCATTCATGATCCTGATCTCGAGGGAAAGCTCGTTCTCGGCTTCACGATCAATGGCTCCGGCCGCGTGAAAACGGCGGCCGTTCGAAATTCGACGGTAACCGGCTCGAACCTCGATGACTGCATCGTGAGACGGCTCGTCGCTTGGAGATTTCCGCACACGAAGGGCGGGATCGACGTCGGTGTAACTTATCCATTCATATTCAAAACTTTGGGAGGCTGATTTGAGAACTATCAATGCAGGTTTCTTCGCGCTCTTCGCCCTGACGCTCCTCGCGACTGTCTCTTCGGCGGCCGCGGGGGCCAAGTCCGAAGACAATGAACGCGTTCAGGTCAACGCCATCAAGGAGAAGTACTGGGCCCGAGGTGATGATTCAGAGTTGGGGGTCGTTCAAAACCGGCTTTACACGAAAGCCGGCAAAGTCGAGGCGGGGGGCTATTTCGGGTTGATCGGGTCTGATCCCTTTCTCAGCGTTCAGAGTACCGGAGCGTCTCTCGGATATCACTTCACGGAGTTCCTGGGCGTACGGGTTTTCGGCTGGAAAGCACGCGTCGCGCCCTCGCAGGCTTTGCTGACGTTCGAAGCCACGCGTGGGGCGACCGCGAATACGAACGAGCCCCGTTCCTTCCTGGGCGGCGAGGCCTCCGCGAGCATTATGTACGGGAAGCTCAGCCTCATCGGGAAGAAGATCCTCTACTACGATTTCCATCTTCTCGGGGGAGGGGGCGCCACCAACACCGAAACGGGGACCTACTTCACTCCGTTCCTGGGCCTGGGGCAGCAGATCTATCTTTCGAAATCCGTGTCGTTCGTCATTGATTATAGGCTCATGGCCTACCACGAGAATATCATCGAAAAGGTCATTCCCACAAAGCTCGGGCAAATCGTCGATGAACGGACGAACTGGACGAATTCCCTGACGTTGGGAGTGTCCGTGCTCTTCGGTGGAGGCGAGCAATGAAGCGACGATGGTTTGGAGCATTGTTGATTTGGCTCTGGACGGTGCCGGCTTTTGCGGGAGGCGGACTTTCCGCCGGCAATCCGTGTGAGCGGACGGAACGCTGGAACTTTGATGCCTCCATTCCGTCGGATGTCCAGAACGAATTCACCTCTCTTTTGGCAGGTCGCGCTTCGGTGGCGCGCAGTCTGGCCGAGGCGATCGCGTACCGGCGCGACACTCCGCCGGGGGATGCCAGGAGTTTTTCGGAATATTGGATCGCGCGGACGCTCCTGGCTGCGGGCTTGAATCATTCCGCGCAGGCCGGCTTTGCCGCTTTACTGACTGGGCGAAACAAGCGACCCGACTCGGCGGGCGTTGCGATGGCGGCTTTGGGGTGTCTCAACCGTCTTGTTTCGCGCTATCCCGCCATGGAGCTTCCGGATGAATTGGCCGCGGTTCTGTCGGACCATCTCGCGTCCGCCGAAAGCGCGAGCGGGCGCCGGCTTCTTTGGAATGTAGCAATGCTGCTCCTGAAACAGCAGATTCAGCAGGAAAAGCCAAAGGAGGTCATCCAGCGTACCGTATCGCTGCTCCGGGGGGGCGGGGCTTACGAGAGCTTCGCGCTTGGACTTTGGGCGGCGCTCAGCGGCGATCATCAGGGGACGGTTGGAGAAATGGAACGGTTTATCTCGGCGCAATCCGCTCTCGTCACGAGGCAGCGTCCGCTCGAAAAGCATTTGGATCAGGCTCATCTGCTCGCGGGCAGGGCTCATTTCGCTCTCCGCAAGTACGATTCGGCCGCACGCCATTTGAGATTGGTGCGAAAGAACTCGAATGAACTCCCGGCGGCGCTCTCGGAACTCGCGTGGAGCTCTCTGGCGTCCCGTTCCTATGATGCCGCGATCGGCGCGACGCTGAGCCTTCAGGCCGGGGGAATGCGCCGGGTTTTCGCGCCTGAAAGCCTCATGGTGCTCTCGATGGCCATGAATGAACTCTGCCAATTTCCGGAGTCTCTGCGTGCCTTGCAGCAATTTCACAGGGGTTATGAGCCTTCGTACCGCTGGCTTTCGGAGTGGCATAAGAAGAAAGAGCCCGGGGAACTGTATCCGCTCGCCGTTGGCTTCCTGAAAAGGAAAAAGCTTCCGGTTCCGGATCGCGTGGCAAGCGAATGGGTTCGTTCGCCATACTTTATCGCCTCGCAGGAACAGCTCAATCTCCTGAGCGACGAGAATTCCGGGATACCGCGACTCAGCCGATCGGCAGCGCTGGAACAGAAACGAATGGGAAACAAACTCAGGACGGTCGCTGCCCGGCTGCTTCCGCGCATCAAAAAGGAACGCGCGCGCGGTTTATCCGACGGACTTCGCGCGGAACTTGGCAGATTCGTGAACGACGTGACACATTACCGCCGGTTCCGGTCCGCGAGTCCGGTCTGGCGCACGCTCGTGGCGAATCAGGAAGCCCTTTCAACGGAAACGAGGCGCGAAGCGCGCGCGAGGATCGAGAAGGACCTGGTCGCACGAAACCGATGGATGTTGGGAATGCTCGACGAAGTGGCCGAAAATATCAAAATGATCGAAGTCGAGATCTTCGACGGCGCAAGTCAGGATATCGTCTGGCAGAACGCGCACCCCGATTACAAGCAGCTCGTCAAAGACGTTTCGCCGGAACGTGAGGAACCTGCGGCCAAGGTCTGGAATTGGGGAAGTGCGCCGATTACTTCAGAGGTTTGGACTGAAGTTTGGGAGGACGAACTCGGCTCTTACAAATCCAGCCTGTTCGACAATTGTTCGAACAAGAAGAAGTATCTCGCGATCAAGAAGGAAGGTGTCTCGCGAAACCGAAAAATGAGAAGTTAACGGGGCGGGCTGCTTTGGAATTCGCTTTGTAAAAGTAATGCATGATGTAGAATTTTCGTGAATGCGTTTTCCGTTGTACTCTCCGCCGTATCCTCCCGGTCTCAAAATCAACGCGATGCTGATTTCCGTATCCCTGATCGCGTTAACGGTAATCCTGGGCGTTCGAGCCTACTCCGTCGCGCGGGTCCACCTCGTTGAAAGCAAGGCGTTGGTCGAGAGGGATGTGCCGCTCCAGGACCTTCTGTTCGCGCTCGACTCGGCCGTGAATGCAAAGCAGCTCGCCGAGAAGAAGTGGGCGATCACGCGTGACCCGGTTTATGCGAAGCTGATCGCCAAGTATCGCGATACGATTCTGAAGGAGGCGAAGGCGATCAGTCTCCTGCGATCCGGTTTGATCCCGGCCGTGAAGGCGAAAACTTCCGTCTCCGAGTTGCGCGATATAGTGAAACACGCGCAGGAAGTTCTGAGTCAGGAACGAGAAAAAAATGTGAGGCACGCAAGTGACGCCGCGGCTGGCCTTCTTCGGCTGATTCTCGTCGCGGTCGTGCTCTCGATCGTCATCACGGCATGGATGATGGTTCTCTTTTATCACGGTCTGATCCGGCCGCTTCGACACCTCCGTGATGCGACCACACGAATCCGGGAAGGCGATCTTTCCTGTCGCATGCGGGCGGAAGGCTTGACCGAACTTCGAGAGATCGCCCAGGATTTCAATTCAATGGCCGCGCGCCTGGAATCGCTTGATCAGGCGAAGAACGAATTTCTAGCGACGATTTCGCATGAGATCCGTAATCCGATGGCCGCCTTGAAAGAAGGCCTCAATCTGCTCTCTTCGGAGGAGAGGAAGCTTTCGACCGAGTCGCAGAAAAAGTGCCTTTCCGCGTGTCTGATTGCCTCGAAACGGCTTGAGTTCATGATCAATAATCTTCTGAATCTTTCAAAAACGGGTTCGGGGATTTTCGAGGCCGACTTCTCGAACCGGAACCTCTCCTCCGCGATTCAGACGGCGGTCGACGAAGTCAGACCTCTTGCTGAAAAGAAATCGATCGCGCTTCGGTTGGTCGCGCCAGAAACCGTCCTCGCGTTCTTTCACTGGGACGGCGTTGTTCAGGCATTCGTCAATCTGCTGCTGAACGCGATCAAGTACGGACTTGAAGGATCTTTGATTGAGGTTTCGGTGGGCGTTTCGGAATCGACGGGTGCCGGTGTTCAGGTGGACGTTACGAACTCGGGCGTCGATATCGCGAGGGACGAGTTAAGCAAGATTTTTGACCGCTTTTATCGCGGCGCGAATTCGGTGAAGCAGCAGGGGATGGGCATCGGTCTCCACGTCGTGAAGAAGGTGGTCGAAGCCCATCGGGGGGATGTGAACGTGAGTTCTGAATCCGGCAAAACGATATTTCGTGTTCGTCTTCCCGTGAAGACAGTGCAACAAAGTTCGATGCTAGCATCAGAGGTTCAATTATGAAGCCGCGTATTTGGGTCCTGGTTTCTCTGATTCCGGTTGCATATTTGGCGGGCTGCGCGACGGTGCCGCCGCCTGCTCCGCCCAAAGCTCCGGAGGAGCCGGTTGCCCGGAGTGCGCCCCCCGTGATTCCCAAGCCCGTCGTGGTTCCCGCTCACGGCGCGAATCAACGGGCGAAGGCGTTTCTTTCAGTTGAACGGGCGCTGAGGAAGGCTAAAGGAAAGAAAGTCGTGCTCAGCCGAAAGCTTCTCGCGGAGCTACTCAGGGCTGAACAGCTTTACGAAGCAAAATGCGCGCGGCTCAACGGGCAGCTCGAGGCGTTAAAAAATATCGATACCGAGGAATCGAAGAGAACGATTCAATGACCGAGAAGAACTCTCCCGATCATATTCTGATTATCGATGACGACGAACAGGTCAGTGACATCATCAGCCTGCTTCTCGAGAATGAGGGTTTCGCCATTCACGCGTGTACGACCCCTTCTGCCGCCCTGTCCGCGCTCTCGCGGCAGGAGTTCATGGCGGTATTGCTGGACATCCGATTGGGGGAGTTTGACGGCGTGGACTTGCTGCGCCGGATCCGGGAAGTCGACCATGAGATCCCGATCTTCATGATCACGGCGCATGGCGAGTTGGATTCGGCCGTTAAAGCTTTCACTTTCGGCGCGACCGGCTATCTGCGAAAGCCTTTCCAGGGTGGGGAGCTCAGATCGCAGCTCGTCCATGCGGTCGAGAATTTTCGGCTTAAGCAGGAGCTTCGCGCGATCAAGCAGCATACGAATGCCGAGGACATCAGGAGCATTTTTAAAACTCGCGATCCCGCGCTCGATTCGCTCCTGAAACAGATCGCGATCGCGGCAAGCGTGACCAGCAATGTTTTGATCCAGGGTGAGACCGGGACTGGAAAGGAAGTGGTCGCCCGGGCGCTTCATCAGTGCGGTCCCCGAGCTAAAGCGCCCTTTATCGCGTTTAATTGCGCCGCCGTTCCCGATAACCTGATCGAGGCCGAGTTGTTCGGGTTCGTGCGCGGAGCGTTCACGGACGCCCGTGAAAACAAGCAGGGGCTGTTTGTTCGCGCGAACGAGGGGACATTGTTTATCGATGAGATTGGAGACGCTTCGGCGAGCATTCAGGCGAAACTGCTCCGTGTGTTACAGGAAAAGGAAGTTATCCCGCTCGGAGGCGTTCATCCGATTCCGGTGAATGTGCGTCTCGTCTCGGCCACTCATCGCAAACTCGAAGACGAACTGGTGAAAGGCCGTTTCCGGCAGGATCTTTTTTATCGTCTCCACGTTATTCCGCTGACGATCCCTCCCCTTAGGGAAAGACGCCGGGATATTCTCTTCCTGGCTTCTCTCTTCGGGAAGCGTTACGCCGAGCAGTTGAAGATCCGCTTCGACGGATTCTCGCCGTCCGCACAGGAGGCGCTCGTCCATCATTCTTGGCCCGGAAATGTCCGGGAGCTCCAGAATCGCATTGAACGTGCCTTGGTTCTGGGGCACGGCGCCACTTTGACGGCGGGCGACTTGTTTTCGCCGGAAGTGGAAGCGGAATCTACGCGTCCCGAGCCCGTGCCCGAGCCCGACGCGGAAACGAAGGGTCCGTCGGAAGCGCTGCCCAGTTTCGGGGAGGCAAAAAGCCAGTTCGAACGCGGGTATCTGGAAAGAGTTTTGGAGGTTGCAAGGGGAAACATCGCAGAAGCGGCGAGGTTGGCCTCGAAGTCGCGAACCGAGGTTTACGGATTAATCCGAAAGCATCGGATCAATCCCGACAGATTCAGAAAAGCGGGACCTGCCGAAGGTTAGGGCGGGAACGTGCTTTGCAATCCATCTGAGGACGGACTGCCATGCGTTTCCCGAAGACTCTCATCATAATGGCTCTTTTCATTGGCGCAGCCATTTTCCTGGCTCTGGCGCAGGTCGCCGACGTGGCCCGGGATTCCTGCATATTCGTTGAGGATGGTTTCGGTCCCTCGGGCACGATCTCGATCCGGACGGAAGTCGTCGTGAATGGTCTCGAGGTGCCGTGGGCGATCGCGTTCCTCCCGAGTGGCGAATGGCTCGTTACGGAGCGGCCGGGCCGTGTGCGCCTGATTCGGAACGGAGTTCTACAAGAGGCGCCGGTCCTTGAGCTCGCGCTCGAAGAGATTGGAGAAGGCGGTCTGCTCGGCTTGGTCATTCATCCGCGGTTCGCGGAGAATTCATTTTTCTACGTTTACCACACCATTACAAGCAGCGGAGGCGGCGCGATCAATCGCGTCAGCCGCTATCGTCTTTCGGTGAATCGTCGAACCGCGACATTGGATCGCGTGATCCTGGACGGGATCCCGGCCTCTCCCGTTCACGACGGAGGACGTCTCCGGTTCGGCCCGGATGGGATGCTGTACGTCAGCACCGGAGATGCCGGTGTCCCTAACCGGGCACAAAGGAACGAGAGCCTTTCCGGGAAGATCCTGCGTATCACGCCAGAAGGAGGTGTTCCGCGCGATAATCCCGTGCCCGGAAGCCTCGTTTATGTTTCCGGGATCCGGAATTCACAGGCGTTTGACTGGTTGGATCGATCCACTTTGATTGTGGCAGATCACGGTCCCTCGGGGGACCTCGGACAGACGGGGCGTGACGAAGTGAATTTCGCGGTAGCCGGAGACAACCTGGGCTGGCCGACGGTGACGGGCTGCCAGACCAGTCCTGGAAAGGTGCGACCCGCGATATCATGGAAGTCGGCAGTACCTCCGGGGGGAGGGTCCGTCTATCGCGGTGATAAAATTCCCGAGTGGCGCGACAATTTCATCATGGGCACGCTTGGCTCCACACATCTTCATCGATTGGTGATTCGATCCGGCTCACGCGGCTTCGCGTTACACGAGGTCTATCTTTCGGGGGAGCGTCCGTCCGGATACGGTCGCCTCAGGGACGTGCAGCAAGGCCCCGATGGTTACCTTTACGTCACGACGAGTAATTGCGACTCGAGAGCGGAATGCCCTCCCGAAAAAGATGTCATCATAAAAATCTCGAAACAGTAGGATCGTCAGGACTTGACCGCGCTTCAGCTATGCTTCGAAGACAAAATTTTCGCGCCCCAAACGAAGGCGAGGCCCGAATTTGACGTCATCGGGAGCGCGCTTACCGGCGGTGATGACCATCACGATCACCGCGTCCCGTGGCAGCTTGAGCATGCGTTTCACTCTTGCCGGGTCAAACCCATCCAGGGCGCAGGTGTCGTAGCCATGAGCGCGAAGAGCCAACATGAAATTCTGGCAAGCGAGACTGGTCGATTTGATTGCCCAAGCGCGCATCTCAGATCGATTTTTCGGGGTGTGCGACATGGGTCTGAAAACCCGAATGGCCCAAAAAAGGAACTGCCGGAGGTATCCGAGAATGCTCAAAGGGCCGAGCGTATAAGAGATGGGCACGATCTTTTGGTAATAAATATCAAAAGGTTTCGGGAGATCGAGCTTGGCCTCTTCCATCTGCTGAATGATGAGTTTCGCGTACTTACGCCAAAGCCCGGTTCTGCCGACGCAGACCACGAATTCAGCCGCGGTATTCGCCGCCGCCTGCCGCATGCAGAGATCCCGCATTTCCTCGCGTTTTTGATCAGATTTCACCCAGTAGAATTGCCAGGGCTGAAGATTTGAGACGCTGGGCGCGAGAATGGCCATGTCGAAACAATCCTGCATGACCTCGCTCGGGATGCGTTCGGGCAGAAATGAACGAACGCTGCGGCGCTCATTCACCAGTTGACGAAACGACATATCAGGCGATGGGGATGGTGTGAGGGTGTTTTGAGTTTCCATGACGAAAAGAATAAATGACCTTCTGGAGAGATCAAGGGGAATTTTGCAGGTGGAGCTTCAGGACTTCCGGGCGGTTCGTAAAGACTGAAGCACGAGCAATAAGAATGCACTGTAAAGAAGAGAGATGATGAATAACTCCGGTCTTGGCCAGATGCGATATAGTTCCAGAATTCCCCAGCGTTTTGGCCAAACCGCCGCTAAAAGGCAATCGTAATAGATGCCGATATTTTCATGAATGTCGGCACAAACCGTGGCATGCCCTTCGATGACTTTCGCGATCATCGGTCGATTGGTCAGGATCGCGAATTGGGGGAAGCTCGCGACCAGGATGAACGTACCGGCAACCCAGAATCGCCCGGCGTTCTGGCTCAGCTTCGCGAGCCCCGCCTGAAATTCATCCGCATAGTTATAGAGCAGAAGAAAAGCACTGACTGGCAACCAGGGGAGGAGAAGCCGCGGGCCCCAGGCCGCCCACCCGAAAGGCGACCACCATCGCGCGAAACCGAGCGAGAGCAGGGCCAGCAGACCGGCGATTCCCGTTAGAACGGCTCCCCTTTTCCAGTAATTCAGGAAATTCCGGGAATTCCGGCCTATCAGCCAGAACGTAACAGGAAAGAGGAGAAAAAAAGATGGCCAAAAGAAGGCGACACCCCCGCTCGGCGAGAACCAAAGTCCGAAGAAAAGGCTGACTTGAAGAGACAGGGTGGGGACAATGAAAGCCGGATCGAGATAGAGCAAATTATAGGGCTTTCCGAATCGAAAGTAGTTGAAGGCGACGATGGCCGCGATCGCGAGTACTGACGTCAGCGTCGCGCCAATGAGGAGCATGCCTTTTTCCCGCTTGGAATGCTTTCCAACCCAGAGCCCCAGACCCAGGATTACCCATAAAAAAGGGAGAGCTGTTTCCTTGGTCAGGGCCGAAACGAACAGAAGCAGGGAAGAGAGCAGGATCTTTTTACCCGCGGAAAACGGCAGGACGAGAACGAACGCCAAAGCCAGGATGGAGAAGGCCGAGCCCATTTCCGAAAACGAGGAGTTCGCATACCAGAGGTTATAACCGCTCAAGAGAATGAAAATTCCTAAAATCGCGACCGAACGGCTGCGCGTGCGTAAGCCACGGTACATCAAATAGAGCGAAAGAAAGAACCCGGAAAAGCTTAAATAGGCTAGAACGTGCATCACGGCAGACTTGCTCAACCCGAACGCGGTGAGAAGAAAAGCCGGCAAGAATTGAAAAAGTCCGAACTGGCCCGCTTCGGAGCAACTGGACCACTGACCTTTGCGCACGCACGCCAAGGCACCTTGAACATTGTCGAGCATGACGTGGGTATCGCCTTCGAGACCTCGCCGGGCGATCAAATGGATGATCAGGCCCAGGAGGAACAGGCCAAAGAAGCGGTGGAGAGGTTTTCTCAACATTTCGCGATTATACAGCAGAAAGGCTGGAAATGGTTCTCTTTTGCTTTTATGGTTCTGGAATGGAGATTCCTTTCGAGCTGAAATCGCTGGAGCACGCGGTCCGATACCAGGGCTGGGTCAGTCGAACCGTCGCGCCGTTCTTAGGCGCGAGAATTATGGAGATCGGAGCGGGAATCGGCAATCTTTCGCGACATCTGCCGATTCGAGAACGTTTGATCCTGACTGAGCTTGATCCCGAGCTCCTCAAAGTCCTGGAAAATCGCTACGCCCAGCTGCACTCCGGGAATTCGAAATTCACGATTTCTCGACTCGATCTGCTGAACGATGATCTCGAGCCGTATCGTGCCGAAAACCTGGATACCATCGTTTCGTTTAACGTCCTCGAACACCTTGAGGACGATCGGGCGGCGGTTCGCCGGCTTTGCGATCTCTTGCGCGGCAGCAAGGCAAGCGGTCCGAAAAGACTGATATCTTTTGTTCCCGCGCATCAATGGGCCTACGGTTCCATGGATAAAGCTTTCGGTCATTTTCGACGCTATTCGGCTGCTTCGATTTCAAGCTTGTTTCGGGAAGCCGCGCCCGAAGCCCGCGCGAATGTCCGGTATTTCAATGCCTTCGGCCTGGGTGGCTGGCTCGTCAACGGCCGGGTACTCAAGAGATCTTCGATCGGAATGGATGCGATCCGCGGGTTCGAAACGCTCTGCCCGTTTTTGAGCCCGATCGACGATTTCTGTCATAAGAAACTTAAACTGCCTTTCGGCCAATCGCTCCTGGCTGTTCTGGAATGGGAATAGCGAAGATGAAGAAATTGTCGATAGTAGTGCCCGTCTACAACGAAGAACGTCAGCTCGGGGAAGTCATTCAGGTCCTCATGAGCTCGCCGTGTCCGATTGACCGCGAGTGGATTTTTGTGGACGACAAATCACAGGACGGAAGCCTGGCGATACTGGAGTCTCTCGCTTCCCGTTATGGCTTCAAAGTGATTGCGCAACCCACGAACCAGGGCAAGGGAGCCGCGGTCGCTCGCGGTTTCGAAGCCGCGACGGGAGACTTCATCATGATTCAGGACGCTGATTCGGAATACGATCCGAACGATGTCCCGCTTCTGCTTCAGCCTCTTTTGGATGGAAGAGCCGACGTGGTTTATGGAAGCCGTTTCAAAAAGAGCGGATGGCAGGTGCACCGCACTTATCACTATTTCGTCAACCGGTTTTTGACCGTGCTGAGTAACCTCTTTTCCGGCCTTTATCTGACGGACATGGAGACCTGCTACAAAATTTTTCGTTCCGACCTGCTCAAGGCGATGTGTCTCAAGTCCAGGCGCTTTGGAATTGAGGTTGAACTGACGGCTTACGTGGCCAAGATTCGCGCTCGGGTTTTTGAGCTGCCCATCTCTTACTTTCCACGTACGGTTCTTCAGGGAAAAAAGATCAGCTGGAAGGACGGCGCTGCCGCGTTGTTTCATCTGGTGCGGTTCAATGCGTTTACCTCGCTTGACAAGGCCTTCAACGGTTTGCCTGATCGTTATCGGCCATGAGTAACTCACGTCCGAGCGGTGCCGCACTCCGCCATCAACCGAAATCTTCAGAAGACGGCATTGCGGGCGATGTGTTACTCCTTTCTTCATGAATGATGAGTCTTCCCTTGAACAGTTCTGGAATCCGACCGAACCAAACGAGTCTGAGGGTTCTTATCGAAAACTTCTGGCCGCGGCTGAAAACGGTCCTACACCCGATCGATCTTATCTTGCCGATCTTTACAGTCGGATCGCGAGAGCTGAAGCCGCGCAAATGAAGTTGAAGGATGCCCACGCGTCCCTCAAAAAGGCCGAGCATCTTCTTCACCAGCCCGGGGCCGCTCCCCGTGTTTCAGCAACCATTCTGTGGCACCTCGAGACGGGGCGACTTGAAGTTTTGGAGAAAACACCGTCTCAGGCCCGATCGCATCTCGTGATTGCATGGGAGTTGGCCACGGATTCGGGCGAGGATGATCTCGCGGTTCAGATCGCGCTGATGATGTCGGCCATTGAACCTCAAAAACAACAGCAAGATTGGATTATCCGGGCGATCGGTTTGGCTGAGGATTCGCCGAATCAGCACGTGAAGCGTTGGCTGGGAAGTCTTTATACGGCGCTTGGCTGGAAACAGTACGATTTGCGGCAATTCGAAACCGCATTGAAGACCTTTGAAAAGGCTTTCGGTCACCTTCAGATTCATGGAACCCGCCGCGAAGTGTTTGTCGCGAAATGGTCGATCGGCAAGGTGCTGAGAATCATGGGCCGTACGGAGCTGGCGCTTGGGATTCAAAATGATTTGCTCACGGAACTCAGGGCTGGTGGGGCCGGGGGGGCGGGGATTGCCGGGGGTTCAAGGGGCGGGCGTTTGTTTGAAGAACTCGCGGAATGTCTTCACATCCTCAAGCGTACGGCTGAAGCTCAGCCCTATTTCGAATTAGCCTACCGGGAACTTTCAACTGATACGTGGGTAGTCGATAATCAGCCCGTTCTTCTGAAACGGCTCAAGGACCTCGGAAAAGTCAAATAGCTCCGGACGGCACACCTCGTCAGGGTAAAATATTTAGAAATTGTCAAAAGTTCCCTCTACAATTAAAATAATTGAAAGACTAAAAATTGAACAATTATTTGAAGGGGCATCATGAGATTTTTCCTTTCCGTGTTAACCATTGTTTTTGGAGTTTCGAGTTTTTCAACGGCCTATTCCGCCGATCCCAAGAAGTCCCTCGATTCGTTAAAGGCGAAGCTTAACAAAATCGGCGTTCCTCGAATTTCTGGAACAGACAAAATGGCGGGCAAGACAGTCCCCGCCATTTTTTTCGGGAAGATAAAGGTCAACAACAACTTCGACGTGGTTGACGATGTCAAGAAGATGCATGGCGGCACCGCGACGGTCTTTGTCCGGGACGGTGAAGAGTTTATTCGTGTGAGCACGAATGTTTTAAAAGACGACGGAACCCGGGCGATCGGGACTCCTTTGGCCAAGAATAAAGCCTATGACGCCATTATCAAAGGCGAGAGCTTCTGCGGTGAAATCGAGGTCGTGGGTGCGCCTTACGACACGTGCTATGAGCCGATCAAGGACGCGGGAAAAACCATTGGCATCTACTACGTCGGCTACAAAAAACGCTAGTTCCAGGAGGTTCTGGTCATGCGTCAGCGTTTACTTGGCTTTTTTAAGGATTTTTTGAAGGTTTTTCGCAGCTTCAGCATGCGCGGCATTCGAGGAAAGATGGTCACGATGGCCATGGCCCCGATCGCCTTTATCGCGGCCGTTCTGATTTTTGTCTTTTTCCAGGTCGGAACACTTTCGACAGACCTGAACAGACTGATCGATAACACGGTTCCCGCGGTCACGACCAGCCAGGAGCTGGTTTCTGAAATCAACGCGATCTCCCGTTTCATGTGGAATGCGCTGGGGTCACGTGGCGACGCTGACGCATTCGAGCAGAACGTCAGACTTTTTGAGAGGTCAGTCTATCGTCTTTATAGCGCGAGAGAGCGATATTCAGGGATCGTGATGGACAAAAAAGCTGATCACCTCCGAAAAGAAGCGGACCGTCTCATGGGTGAACTCGAGCCGCCTCTTGAAAAAATCCAAAAGCTTTTCGCCGAGAATCAGGCCGACGCGATTCCGAAGGTTTTCGAGGCCGAACTCTCGGAGCGCTTTGGAAAGCTCGAGGAGATTCTTTCGAATGTCCAAATGAACAACGCCGATATCATCGAATCGGAGCGCGATTATGCAACGCGCATCACGAGCCGCGCGAAATACTCGATCATCGGCGGCTCGTTTTTGGCGATTCTCGCAACCCTGCTCTTCTCGGCGATGTATTCCGCGAAAATCTCGGTGGCTCTGGAAAAGGTTTGTGCCAATCTGGCCGGCGAATCCAGGAACACGAAAGGCCAGTCTTCGAACATCGCGGCGGCATCGGAGCATCTTGCGCAATCAGCCGCGCAGGCCGCCTCGGCCCTTCAGCAGACGGCAGCGGCCATCGAGGAGATGAAGGCGACGATCGAAAAAAACACGGACAGCGCCGCGCAATCGTCCCGGGTTTCGCATGAAAACGTGCAGCAGATCACGGAAGGCAAACGATCGATCAATGAAATCCTCCTGTCCGTCAGGGAAATCCATTCCGCCAATGGTGAAATGGTCCGGGTGGTGGAGGAGAATAATCGCCGAATCGCCGAGATTCTGAACGTGATTGAGGCGATCAAGGCAAAAACCCAGGTGATCAACGACATCGTCTTTCAGACGAAGCTTCTCTCATTCAACGCTTCCGTCGAGGCGGCCAGGGCCGGCGAGCACGGCAAGGGTTTTGCCGTGGTGGCCGAGGAAGTCGGAACTCTCGCGAAGCACAGCGGGGACGCCGCCCACGAAATATCAGGCTTGATCGAGGAAAGCGTCGCGAAGGTGAACGGGATCGTGGAACAGACGCAGAAGAGCATGTCGCAGGTAGGGACCTCGATCCAGGCCCGAATCAATCAGAGCGAGAAGATGGTGAATTCCAGCCTGGCGCTGCTCGAAAAGATCGTCGAGAAATCCAATGAGGTGAACAGGTTGGTCGCGGAGATCACGACGGCGTCGAACGAGCAATCCAACGGCGTCGGCGAAATCACCAAATCCGTTCAGGAATTGGAACAGGTCTCGGGTCAGAACATGAGCTCGGGACAGCAGATCGCCCAATCGGCGGAGCAGTTGCTGCTTCAGGCGCAATCGCTTGACCAGATCGTTTCCAATCTGGTCGTCACCGTCAGCGGACGAAACGGCGTCGCCGCTTCATAGGGCTTCGCCGTCTTCCTCGTTCCCGACTTTCGCGGCCGCCGTGCGAACTTTGTCCTCGTTTACCCGATGCTCCGCTTTTCTGAAGAGCTTCTGGAAGATGATGAGTCCGAGAGGGGAGACGATCGCCATTCCGCCGATCCAGAGCCAGACCATGTAGTGCAGGGGGTACGAGGCGGCGCCTTCCGGCGTGTAGGTCGCAACCAGCCAGCCGGAAAGCGGTCCGACGAAGAGTTTGGCTAAAAAGAAGGGAAGAGCGGATAGGGCGATATAAGAGCCTTCTTTGCCCTTGGGCGCGATTTCGGCCGTGAACTGCATTAATCGCGGCGACCAGATCGCTTCGCCGATCGTGAAGATCATGACCATGACTACGAGGCCCAACACGAGAGGCCGTTGAGCTTCGGGGGCCATATTGAGCCAGCGGTTGAGCATGAGCTCCGAAAACCAGGTGCCCATGAGTGGCTCGAAAATTCGCTCGGGCATCGCGGCGATGAACACCGCGACCGAGGAGATCGAGGTCCCCACGACGAGCATGACGTAGGAGCGGGTTTTCTTGAAGAGCGTCGCGAAAAGCGGCGTCAGGAAAACGATCATGGCGGGGTTCAGCACACCGAAGATCGAACCCACTTTGATCTTCTCGCCCAGAACGCGAATTCCGTATTTCGGGAAGGTGTAATGAAAATGATAAAAGGTGAAGCGAACGAAAATGAGCAAGCCGAGCATGAACAGAAAAACCCAGAATGGCTTTTCGAAAAAGACTTCGCGGATGATCTTACCGGAATCCCGAGCCCCTTTTTTGACCTCGGCCCAGGCGTTTTTGAGGGATCGCTTTGACTTTTCTTTTTTGGAGGGAAGTTTGACGCCCTCGGTTTCCGAATAGACGACTCCGTCCCTCATAAGCATGATGAAGACGAAATTCAGGAGCGTGCAGAAAAAGCCGGCAAGAAAAACGGCCTGGTAAGTCGAGACCGAAAGCCCGAACCAGACGGTTGATCCGCCCTGGCTGTTGACCAGCGTTCTGACATGATCAAAAATCCAGGCCCCACCGGCCCAGCCTACGTTCATAAGCGTATAAAAAAGCCCGAACCCGAGGGCTACGGTTTCCTTGGACGTAAATTTCTTGATGCCGACCGATAAGACGGGAATCATCATTGCCATGCCGACTCCGAGCGGCAAAAAGGCAAACAGGGATAGAATATAAATGTTGGTCGAAAACGGCAGCACGATACGAGCGAAAACCAGGAGTGTGATGCCGAGAAGCAAGGTCTTTTTGATCCCGATCGCATCAGCGATCGAGCCGACAAACATCGTGGTCAGTGTGAGCACCATCGACCAAACGCCGACGTAAGAGCCGGCCGCGATGTCCCCCATGCCGACATCCTTTGAGAGAAAAAGAACGAAGGCGAGATTCGCCGAACCATAGGCCAGGTATTCCGTGACCTTGGCGGCAAAGAGAAGCCAGAGCTCTCTCGGGGAGTCTTTCAGTCCAGTGGCATAGCTCCAGAGCATATAGAGAAGCGCCAAGCCAAGCACCGCGCCGCCGACATAAATAATGTAATCAACGAGTGACATGAATGATTCCCCTTATGGGGTCGAGAGAATAGCCAAAAGAGTCCGTGTTGCAATGCTCAAATGAGTTGGTTTCGCTCAAGTGGTGTCTTTGCAGCTGTGAGAAAAGGTCCCAAATGGCACCGGAGCATTGTTGCACTCGAGGGCTGGTTTTCGCTGACTAAAAAAAGCTCCAAAAAATCAGTGGGTTCGATCACGCTCCTCAAAGCACCCGGTTGGCACTGAATCTGCTCTGCGCGTTCTCCGTATCGTTTGATTCAAAAAAAGGGGGGGCAATGGTCGTAAAAAGACCGCTCATGCGGAAGTGCGTAGTCTTGTTGATTTGTGTGTCGCTGATTGGCCCGGCTTTCATCGGTTTCACCGCAAAATCCGTACACGCCGGCAAGAAAGGCGATGTTGCCGAACAGATCGGTACTGATTTGCTGGCCGGAGGCGTTTCACTCGCGGCGGCCATGACGGGTAATATCCCGCTCGCGTTCGCGGCCGGATTTTTGACCAAGTACATCAGTACCTACGGCGTGAAGGGCATCAAAGCACTGATTGAATTCTTCAAAGGATATCAGCCGCAGGATCTCGGCGAGATCAATCTTTACTACGTATATCTCCTTCACGTTAAAAGGAACCTCTACCAAAGCATGATCACCATTCGAAAGTCCGTCGAAGCCGACGGCGGGCTTTCGAATCTCGAAGGTGAACTGAAGCGCGTTGAAGAAGTGCTGAAAGGCGAGTGCAATATCGACCAGGGCTGCACGCCCGTGGGTCTCGACGATAACTTGGTTAATTTTCAGTTTATCAACATCATCCTGGATGCCAAGCAATCCGTTGACGTCAGCAGGTTTCTCAGCGTTTACGAGGTCAAGAACACGTATCAATATTTGTTATTACTTTACCTCGATGTCATCGTCGTTGAGCAGAAACTCGTCGAAGCTCAATACAACATGATGGCGAGCCGGACGCTGAAGACCATCAAGGTTCTCAAGGACAATAAATATATTTCGAATGCCGAAAAAGAATTCCAGACACAGCTTCTCATGAACATGGCCTTACGTTGGATGTACCTGGCGGACACTCGCCGAGTCGTCGTTGCGAGCGCGATGAGAGGTCCGGCTGACATTCTTCAAAAGGAGAACGACGAGCTTCAAAGAGAGATTGACGAATATCGAAAAAACAACAAGCGAAGGAGCGGCCTCCAATGAACACCCATATCCGGTTTACTTCGTCCTTGATCTGCGCGGTCGCGTGTTTGGTCGCAACAATGAGCGCCTCGCGTGCCGAGGATTACGATGACTACATGAAGCGGATTCAGAAAGACATGGAGAAGTCGGGCACCCAGATCGACGTATTTTCACAAAATCCTTTTCAGACAGGCACGGCGCTGAGCGGTTATTACCTGAACGAAAAAACGCTTCTTCTCGAACGAGACGCCTTTTTCCAGATGAAATCAAACGAACTCAAGACTACCGAAGAAGTGGCTGATTTTCAGCATCGGATGAAGGTTCTTCGCGCTCACGGGAACAACATGCTTCTTCAGCTGATTCAGGCTGTCGATCAGCGCAACAAGGAAGGCTTCACGTCGATCGAGGGTCCGAAGCAGTCGGTTGAGTTAGAGAAGCTCGTGGAAGAATGTAATAAGGACGCCGCTTGTGTCGCAGATCGGCTTCAGAATCCCGAAACTTCGGTAAAGAATGTTATTGTCGATAATTTCGCCCTGGCCACGCAGGTCTTTGGTCAAATTCCGTACATGCATGTTCTGGAGATCAACTCCGTTTACCAGCTCGTCAACCTGATTTACCTCGAGGTCTTCTATTCGCAGAACTATCTTTCAGCGGTTGAGTTCAAGATCTTCTATGATAAGCAGAAGAAGATCGAGAAAAGCATCGCTCGAAATCGTAACCTGAGCGAGACCGAGCGAAGGCTCCACACCAGCATGGTCGTGAATACGATCAATAAATGGAAAAAGCGGATTCTTCAGAGAAAGTACGATCACAACGACGAATTCAAGAGAAAGGCTCTTGAACTTCATGCCGAGAACAAGGCGCTGATTGCGCAATTGACGAAAATCCGCGGTAGCCATCCCGAGCTGTTCGAAGGCTTGTACGATCGACATGAGAATTGCTTGAGCTTCGTTGATTTCAGAAAATGGCGGTGGTGCAAGCACCGAAAGTCGCTTCTCAAGCGTATTGAAAAAGTCGAAGCTGATGAATTCGAGTTCCTGAACGAGAAAGAAGAAAAGCTCCCCGGCAAGTTCTGGGACGAAATCGGTGATTAATGAATAGGTCTCGTGTGAAGCTATTTGGCCGGGTTCTTCTTGCTGCGTTGGTCACGACGGTCAGACTGGCGAGCGCGGGCGAAATAGAAAAGGCCTCCCGAGTTGAATTCTTCGTCTACCTGAACGGAGACAATGACTTGATTCAGGTGGACAGGGCCGGACGCGTCTTTAATCAAGCTGATCGGGAGTTTGAAAGCTGGAGTTCCATCGCTCAGCGGTCGCCCAATGGGACGACATTTCACCTGTACTATGACGGAAACGCCGCTCTGGATGGAAATTTGTTTCGAGGCACCCTCATGCGGCGCTATCGGGATCAGGTTCTGCTGGAAGAGTCAATATTCAGCGAAACCGATAGCACCGACCCGAAGTGGCTTGAAGAACTCCTGTCGAAGGGGTCCTCCTCGTCTCTCAAGATCCTCGTGCTCTGGGGTCACGGAAACGGCTGGCGAAGCGTGCCGACGTATGATTTTTCGGAACCGGAAAAGGACTTCAGCTACGTTTCGCTCGCGGAGCGGCTTAAGCCGTACAAACTGGACCTCGTGATCTTTGATGCCTGCGCACTGGCTTATATGGAGGTCCTTACAGCCTATAAAGATGTAACGTCGGCCTTGATCGCTACTCAGTTCCAAATGCCGGTTGAGGGAATTCGGTATCACGGGCTGCCCGCAACTCTTGACAAGGCACTGAGCGAGGTTGGCTCAGAGGCTCTGAATAAGCGGGAGTTGATCAGGAAGCTTTACCAGGTATTCAAACGCGACACTGATCAGAGTCAGCGGGAATCCGGGTTGAGGGCGCCGATCGTCCTTTATGAATTGGAGGCGCTCGAAGGATTTCGCCTCATGTTTAATGAGGCGGTTCATTTTTTTAGAGCTACCGTTACTGATTTGGACGCCTGGCGATCAGTTGCGGAGGCTTCTTATCCCAGGACTCGGGGAGCGGTGCTCGATCATACCGATGTAGCCGACGTAAGAGCCTTTGCCGCCCGGCTTTCCAGGGCGTTCGGTTTCGACACGCAAGCTCTTTTGACGAGCTATCGAGCACTCTCTTACCAAGGATACGGATCGATTCAGTTCTATTTGCCGGAGCAGCCGCATTCCGATGCGGCTCCGGTTTCGGGTCACGGCTGGGAAACACTTCTTGAAAACTGGCGTTTGCCTAATCATAGGGGGGATTCATGACAAGGTATTTGGCGATTATTCTCATCCTGCAAGTGGCTCTTGCGCCGATTGCAGGACAGGCGAAGGTTGGTACCGTACCCGACCAGAGTAGGCGTGCGAACTATTTGCTTGAACTTGTTTTGGAGAGCGTTTCGGGACGCTATGAGGGGATTTTAAAGAAAATTCCTCGAGAGCTGGTCAATGGATTGAAAACTCAGCGAAAGGCACAGCTTGAGCAAGCGGTCGGAGAGAGACTCCAGGCGCTCAAAGAGGGAACGATGACCCCCAATGCGCTCAGGGAGGAAGTCGTTCGGCTGAATCAGGAAAACCTCAAAGCTCAGAAAGAGGAGCTGTTCTATCAGATCCATAACCTTCCCGCGGAGACGATGGATGCGATCGCCGCGAAGATTGAAAATCACCCGAGTTACATCGAAGGCCTGCAGGAATATCGAGCCGCATATACACGAACCGAAAAAGCCAATGCGTTGGCCAAAGCGGTTTCTCAAGACCTGGATCACCATTTCAGCATGATCGGAAAGCGCTCGAACTTCATGACGAAGGAAGGGTGGGTGATGGATCTCGAGCGGTTGCGTGCTACCCATAAAGTGAAGCGAATTGATAAAGATGAATGGCTGGCCATTATTGGGCTCGCGGCACTCGGAATCGCGACGGTGGGTTTGATGACGTGGGGTATTGCCGCCGGTGTGTATGGAGGGAAATACAACGCGAGAAAAACCGAGCTCGATAATCAGTATGAGAGCTTGAGGAGACAACTCG
>DATDSK010000091.1:0-11676 GCA_035291325.1 Bdellovibrionota bacterium
GATTGTTGCCAAAAAAGGTATCGGAGCCGTGAATCCGGCACTCCTTCCTCCAGGGTTCGATTACGGGAGCCCTGGTTATCACGAGCGCTTCGTCGAATTCATGTCCGTGGGCGGCCATGCGACACCTGAAAAAATCCAGAATTACTACGCCGCGCAATGTTTAACGGACGACGTCATGGCTTACCACATGCTGACCGAGTCCTCGTCAGATCTGCGCTTTCTCGTCGCCGGAAGCTTTCATACGAATTACTTCGATGGCGCCGTCGGCCGCCTGAAAATCCGCGCTCCTGAACAGATCACCAAAACCGTGACGATCATCGACGCCGTGGATTACACCGAAGCAGAGCTGCTCGATCTCATCCATGATCCGAAGTACGGTGACATCGCCGACTACGTTTACTTCGTGAACGAGCCCGGTACCGCGCCGGATTCGGAATAATTCATCGGCCATCCCGGGAACAAGTACGCCCGGGAATTGTGCATTCCCGGGCGTATTCAATGAGTGAACGTTGATGGGCCTAGAATTTGATCCCGAGTCTCTTGAAGAAGGCGTCGGAATTCGGCTCACGCCCCAGAAACTCGCGAAGCAGCTCAAGCGGCTCGACCATTCTGCCCCGTTCGAGGATGATTTCGCGGTACATCTTTCCGACTTTCGGGTCGAGAAGATGATCCCGCTTGGCCTTCACGTCGAAGCGGGTGAATAGATCCTGCGCGTAAACCTCTGACCAGAGATACCCGTAATAGCCGGCGTCGTAGCCTCCCATCAGATGTCCGAAGCCCGCTTGAAAATGTCCACCCGGAATCGGATCAATGCCGACCAGCTCCTTATAGAGTCGATCGTATACGGCCGTCGTGTCGACCTCGCCGACTGACGTGTGATACGTCATATCCAGAAGACCAAGCATGAGCTGCCGGGTATAGAAATAGCCCTGGTTGAAGTCCTTGGCTTCGATCATCTTCTTTACGATCTGGTTCGGCAATTTTTTAGCCGGATCGCGATAGTGACCGGAAATCAGAGCCAATACTTTCGGAGACCAGGCCCAGTTTTCGAGCATCTGAGAGGGCGCTTCCACGAAATCCTGCGCGACATTCGTTCCAGAAAGACTCGCGTAAGGCGCGCGCGTGAGCGTTTGATGCATAATATGGCCGAACTCGTGAAAGAAAGTCTCGACTTCGTCGTGTTTCAACAAGGACGGCTTATCGCCTGATGGCGGATTGAAATTTCCGACCATCGCGGCCACCGGAAAACGGTAGCCTTCCTTCGTCAAACGTCCCCCGATCAACGGGAACGCGGCAAAATGAGGGTACTTGCCTTCGCGTGGAAAGAGGTCCGCGTAAAAATAACCCACGACGAATCCGGCCTGGGAATCCGTGATTTCATAAAGTTTAACTCCCGTGCCCCAAACGCGGGAATCCTTGACCTCCTCGAATTTGACGCCGAGGAGTTTGGAATAAATATCAAAAACGCCCGCAATCACACGATCGGCGGGAAAGTATTCCTTGATCTTCTCATCATCGAGACTGTAGTCGCGTTTCTTGATTTGATACGCAAGGTAATTGATGTCCCACGCCTTAACGGAGGTCGCCGCGGGTTCAAGTTCCTTTTTGTACTTCAGGAGCTTCGCGACGTCCTGACGATTCCGCAACGCCAGCTTTTCCTTCAAACCGTTCAGGAATTTCAGAACGGTTTCGGAATCCTTGGCCATCCTTCCGTCGGTACGGTAGTCAGCCCAGGTTTTGTAAGACATCAGATCCTTGATCCGCTGACGGAGTACGATCGCTTGCTCAAGAAGCTTGGTATTCGTCTCGGCCTGCCGGTTCAGGTACAGGTCAAGCATCCTCCGGCGGGTCTCTCCATTAGCCGCGTTTTCCATGACATGGGTGTAATCGGCGGCCTTCGCGGTCACGATGAACTTCCCGTCCGGTGTTTTCTTCAGACGATTCAGAAAATCCGGTGAAACGCCCGTCAGCTCCGCAGCATCAAAAACGATCTGGGAGGTATCGTTATTCAGGTTCGTCCCGAACTGGCTCTCAAGAACGGCAAGGCGCTGTTTGAGTTCCTTGACCTGCGCGAGCTTCTCTTCCGGAAGCTTCAGGCCGGCCTTTTCGAAATCCCTCAACGTTTCTGAAAGAAGACGCTTCTCCTTGACGCTTCGGGGAGTCGCCTCTTTCAAGACGTCGTAAAGATCCTTGCGGGACATGATCGAAACGTAGAAGGGTCCGAGCTTTTCTTCGCATGCCGAACCCTCGGCATGAATTTCCTTATTTGTGTGAACATAGCCCATGAAAGTAAGCGGCTGCGCAATGTCATTCAGGTCCGCGGCGGCGGATTCGAATTCCAGGACGGTATTGTCGAAAGTCCTCTGGGACGCCGGGATCCTGGCAATCTCATCAAAGCGCGCCTTCGCATCTTCCATAGCGGCTTCACAGAGCTGAGTGATCTCACCTAGCGCATAGTCTGAGCGGATAAGGTTCATCTTGTCCATATTATCCAGTGATTTTGCCAGATTGCGATTCACGGATTTGGGTGCGGCCGTACATGCGCCCACTCCCAGAATCACTAAAATCGAGACTACCCCGATGATCGTTTTCATTCTCGTGCTCCCCTTTCAGAATATCCTGAATCATTTGTTTTCAGGATTGAAGCATAGTACAGGCCCTTCTGTAAACGGCTATGAGCGGACGCCGCCCGATTCCACAGTCAGTCGGCTTGAGAAAGGCACTCGTCAAGTGAGGCACCACCAAATGAAAGAAATGAGCAAAGTCAGCAAGTACGCGCTTTATGAACGGTCGGTCCAGAGTCCCGCGAGCCATGCCGATTGGTTTCGCCGTATTTTTCGGGAAATCCGAGCCGCACGAGGCAAGCCTGGGCCGGACCCTGAACACCTGCAAGAGGATTTCTGCGGGACTTTTCTTCTCAGCTGCGAATGGGTCAGGAGCGGGCCGCGCAAAACCGCCGTCGGCGTGGATCTCGATCACGAGCCTCTCCTTTACGGAAAACGAAACCATTTCGCCCGGCTCTCGAAAGACGAGAAGAGCCGAATTCGGATCGTGCGACGAAATGTCCTTTTTTCGAAGAACCCGGACAGGAAAGAAGCCCCGGACCTGATCACCGCCTGCAATTTTTCTGTATTCGAATTCAAGGAACGTCAAGCCCTTTTGCGTTATTTTCGGAACTGCAAAACATCACTCAACCATCACGGCATTCTGATTCTCGAAATCGCCGGCGGTCCCGGGATGATCGAAAATTCCCGTGAGACGAAAAAGATAAGACACCAGGGCACCCCTTTTACGTATGTTTGGGACCAAAGGTCGTTTGATCCGATCACCCGGGAAGGGCATTTCAGTATCCATTTCAAACGTGGAAATGCGCGCGTGTTCCATGACGCATTCACCTATCACTGGAGACTGTGGACAATCCCGGAGCTCCGGGAAGCCTTGATAGACGCGGGTTTCAAGCGGACCTGCGTTTACTGGGAAACAGCGCACGAAGGCGAAGGCACGGGAGAATTCATTCAAACTGATCAGGGTGACAACGCCTATTCCTGGATCGCGTACGTAGTCGGAATCCGCTAAGAAACGTCTCGAGACTAGTGAGTTAAAGTACCCGACATTTTCATTTTTATCGACTCTGTAAAGTTTACAAGCCCTCTTTATTCTTTGGGAAAGTTGTCGTTGAATAGGCCTCTACAGGGGGATCAATGAGAATAAAATCAACATCACTATTTTTCATCGGGGCTTTAGCTTTGTTATCAGCGCAAGTATTTCCTGCTTTGGTTTTTGCCGGCGACATCGTGCGCCTCAAGGCTGGAGAAATTCGCCTCCAAGACACTTCGCAGATTCTCCTGCGGGAAGCTTCCGGCTTCAAGCGAATGAACCAGGAACCCAAATATTTTATCGTTCAGTTCAATGATCGAATCAGCGAAAAAAACAAAGCGCTGCTTTCGCAACAGGGACTCGAACCCAAGGCTTATTTGCCGGACGACGCGCTTATTGTTCGCGGAGAACAGCGCGCAGCCGGAATGACGGGCTTTCTGCCGTTTGTGCGCGCAGTTGCCCCGTTTCAACCTGAGTGGAAAATCAGCGCGGAACTTTATGAAAGCACAAGCGCGCGCAGTGAGCTGCTCGTGCTGTCGATCATGGATCCGAAGGACGTTGCGAACATCAGGAGCGAACTCTCGACCATCGCCGGTCTGAAAATAAAATTCGTCGGCCAACAGACGATCATCGTCAGAACAAGCCGCGCCGAAGTGAATCAGATCGCGAAAATCGAGGGAATCAGCTGGATCGAAGCGATGCCTGTTTTCGTGACTTTCGATTTCGAAATCGATGCCGATAACCCGCCCGCGACCCCGCCAGCTCTGACGGGCTACGAATCCGGAACCAGACTCATGAACTTCGAAACAGCGTGGCAGCGCGGTTTCAGTGGAGAGGGGCAGATCGTTGGAATGGCGGATACGGGAGTTGATTCCGGCAGCACGAGCACCATGCACCCGGACCTCTCGGCAGTCACGAAGGGCTACGCAATGGGATTCGGTTCTTCGACCTGGGAAGACACCAACGGGCACGGAACCCATGTTTGCGGATCTGTCATCGGAAATGGCCGCGCGTCAGACGGTAAAATCCGGGGCGGCGCCCATTCAGCCAGCATGGTCGTGGACGGCCTCTGGAGTCCCATCATGGACAACCTGGCCTTCAAAAACGACTTTAATTTCCTTCTCGGGGCCCCGTATAAAGACGGCGTCCGCATTCACACGAACTCCTGGGGTGCCGCGAATAACCTCGGCGCTTACGACACGTTCGCCGCGGCAGCCGACGCTTACATGTGGAACAATCCAGACATGCTCATCCTCTTCGCGGCCGGAAACAGCGGTGAAGACAAGAACCGCGACGGCAGAATCGATGAAAATTCGGTCTGCAGCCCGGGAACGGCGAAGAACGTCCTGACCGTGGGCGCTTCGGAGAATCTCCTGGCCGAAGGCGGAATACAGAAACCCATCGGACAGCTTCGGGACGGTGACAAAAAATGGGGAGTGGAACCGATCAAGAGCGACACACTTTCGAACAATCCGGACGGCATGGCCGCTTTCAGTTCCCGCGGTCCAACGAACGATGGCCGATTGAAGCCGGAAATCGTCGCGCCGGGCACGAACATCGTGAGCGTCAAGTCGCAGCACCCGAAAGCCGGCAAACTTTGGGGTGAATTCAGCAAGGATTACGTCTACGCAGGAGGAACCTCGATGGCAACTCCTCTCACCGCCGGAGCGGCAGTCGTGGTTCGTGAATACCTCGTCAAGACCCATCAGCTGACGAATCCATCGGCGGCGCTTGTCAAAGCGGCGATGATGCACTCGGCGACGGATATGTACCCGGGACAATACGGGACAGGCCCAAACCAGGAATTGCCGACTCGCCGTCCGAACGTCCACGAAGGCTATGGCCGTGTGAATGTCGATGCGGGAACAAATCTCGTTTCGACCGTTCTGGTCGACGACAAAACAGGCATCGGCCTTGCTGAAGAAAAATCAGTGAAGGTGAACGTCAGGGGTGGCTCGCTGCGGGCGACGCTTTCCTACACCGACGCTCCAGGCGCGGCGACTTCTTCCAAGGCTCTCGTCAATGACATCGATCTCAGAATCATTGACCCGAGCGGAAAGGTCTACGAGCTGGCGGACCGGAAGAACAATTCCGAAATGCTTGAGCTCTCGAATCTCGCCTCAGGCGATTACGAAGTGATCGTCAAAGGGATTAACGTTCCACAAGGCAAGGACGGGAAACAGCCCTACGCTCTCCTGATCACGAACTGATCGATTGCGTTACCGCTTGTAAAAGCTGAAAGGGCCTGGGTTATCCAGGCCCTTTTTTTTATCGATGATTTGGATCACAATGGGGCAACCCCACGGAACTCCGGCGCGGGCCCGGGGGAAAAAGCTTCTTATGACCAGACCACGACGTTCAGAAATCGCCTCAATCCTCGACCTGGGAGTGCCGATTGCGCTCACGCAGCTGGCCGGCATGGGTTTCAGCATGGTCGACATGGCGTTCGTAGGACGGCTTGGAGTGGAACCACTGGCGGGCATTTCCATCGGGAACGCGATTTTCAACACCCTCATGATCGGCTCGCTTGGCTTCCTCCTGGGCCTCGACTTTCTTATTTCACATGCGATCGGAGCAGGAAAGCAAGATGAAGCCAACTCCATGCTCATCCAGGCCCTTTACGTTTCGACTTTGCTTTCAATTCCCCTGATCGCGATCATGACCTGGGGCTCGGGTTGGTTCGAGTTTTTCGGAATCGCCTCGGGGGTGGCCCAACAAAGCCAAATTTATCTTCGCGCTCTCGCCTGGAGTCTCTGGCCCTGGCTTCTTTTCAGCTCATTCCGCCAGTATCTCCAGGGAATGGGGGTTGCGCTTCCGGTTCTCTACATTTTAATCGTGGCCAATATCATCAATGCGCTCGGCAACTGGTTATTCGTTTTTGGCTTTGACTGGAAAGCGACGATCGCAGCGATGCCCCTTCAGCTCCGGGTCGCGCCGATGGGAATTGCCGGATCAGCCCTGGCAACCGGGATTTCACGGGCTTTCATGTTTGCGGCGCTCGCGGCGTACACGATCGCGAAAAGTCACCGCGACGGTCTCGGCCTGTTAACGGCACCCCTGAAATTCTCGCTCGAAAAAATGCGACGACTGATCCGCCTCGGTGCTCCCGCGAGCGGACAGCTTGTTCTTGAAGTCGGAGTGTTCGCGACCGCGACCCTGCTTGCCGGTCGTCTGGGAGCCGCGCCGCTTGCCGCGCACCAGATCGTGCTGCAAATCGCGAGTTTCACGTTCATGGTACCACTCGGACTTTCGTCGGCGACAGCTGTCAGAGTCGCGCAGGCTCTCGGCGCCGGTAACCGGTCTCTCGCGAGCCGTACGGGCTGGATCAGTATCGGGCTTTCGGCTGGCTTCATGGCATTTTGTGGAGTGATGCTCCTTCTGTTTTCGAAATCCCTCCTCGGGATATTCACCTCGGATTCTGAAGTGATCCGGATCGGAACAGGACTCGTCATCATCGCCGGTTTTTTTCAGCTGTTTGACGGGGCACAAGTGGTCGGTTCTGGGGTTCTCCGGGGAATTGGAAACACTCGCGCTTCCTTCATCGCGAACTTGCTCGGCCACTGGCTTCTCGGTTTGCCGATCGGCGCGATTCTCTGCTTTTGGACGGGATGGGGTGTTCATGGGCTCTGGCTCGGATTATCCGCCGGGTTGGTTTTCGTCGCGGTCACACTCATCCAGACATGGCGCACGATAAACGCGCCTTCGCGGTAAGCCAGGCGGAATCGTGACCTCGCAGACGTCAATATTTTGGCACTTTCTCAAGGTACGATCTTCCAGACTTTGTGATTTCGCTAAAATATTGGGCTACTGATCCCCCCAAGCTTTCCTCGCAATGCGTCATTTTCTTGAATTCCCCCCATAATTTTTCAATAAAATTCTCAACAGTTCTCAGGTGCTTACAAGAAAAAGACGAGAAGAAAAAGAGGGGTACAGAGCTCAACGACATGTTGGTCATTTTTGGCGTTATCATAGTTTGCGGAGCAGTCTTCGGTGGCTACCTGCTGGAAGGTGGCCATATCCAGGTGCT
Organism: Bdellovibrionota bacterium; assembly: GCA_035291325.1. GTDB lineage: Bacteria > Bdellovibrionota > UBA1018 > UBA1018 > UBA1018 > XYD1-FULL-55-31. Next base: position 7,625 of record DATDSK010000091.1, read on the forward strand.
CTTTCAGCCGATCGAACTGCTGATCATCTGCGGTGCCGCGTTCGGTTCGCTTTTCATTTCCTGCCCCATGCCCCTCATCAAAACGATCATCAAACAATCGCTCGGGGCGATGAAGGACAAAGGCGGCAGCAAAGCTGAATACAGCGAACTTCTTCTACTGCTCTACGAATTGACGAAAACCGCGAAGATGAATCCGCTCTCGCTTGAACCCCATGTCGAGAATCCCGAGAACAGCGAAATTTTTAAAAAGTATCCCGGCGTGCTCAGCAATCATCACGCGATTCAGTTCATTTGCGACACATTGAAGCTGCAAATCAGCTCTTCCATGAATCCTTATGATCTTGAGGACCTCATGGAAACGGATATCCACTCCGCCCATGAAGAAGAAAACCGGGCTCCAAGCACCGTCGCGCGAATCGGCGACGCGATGCCGGGCTTGGGCATCGTCGCCGCCGTTCTCGGCGTTGTGATCACGATGGGAAAACTGACGCAAGGCAAGGAAGTCATCGGCCACAGCGTCGCGGCGGCCCTGATCGGAACTTTCCTCGGCGTGCTTGGCTCCTATGGTTTCATGCAACCGCTCGCGGCGAAGATGGAAAACAACAACGCCGAAGAGGGACAATACTATCAAGTGATCAAAGCGGCGCTCCTGGCCTTCGCGAAGGACTGCTCCCCGAAGGTGTGCGTCGAATTCGCCCGGCGCACCATTTCGCCCAAATCACGCCCCAGCTTCTCTGAAATCGATAAGGCGACCTCTTCCGTTTCATCCAAAACCGCGGCGGCCGCGTAATGGCTAACGAAAAAGACAAAAAAAAAACCATCGTCATCAAGAAGAAAAAGGGCGGGGGCCACGCAGGGGCTCATGGCGGCGGTTGGAAAGTCGCCTATGCCGACTTCATGACGGCGATGATGTGCTTTTTTCTCGTCATGTGGCTCATGGCTTCGGATGACGAAACCAAGGCGGCGATCGCGCATTACTTCAACCATCCGAACACGCCCTGGGTTCAGGGGCGTGACCCGAGCTCAGATCAAGTCCGACCTTTGGGCGAAAGAAAAGGCGTCGGCGAGAACATCCTGAAGGGCTTGGACGGATTGAATCCGGACGACCTCGTGAAAGACCCGGTCCGTTCGGTGAGTGAAATCAAGGAAAACAAAGAGCTGGGCGAACTCGCGGCGGAATTGCTCGACAACCAGGCCTATGCCTTTGACATCACGCTCGACTACGTCAGGTTTTCAGTTCCCGAGGAACTTCTTTTCAAAGGGGGCTCAAGCGAGCTCAGTCCGACTGCCGGGAAGTATCTCGAAAGGCTAGGCCAGCTTTTCAGAGGCTATCGCGGATACATCACGATTGAGGGCCATTCGGATAACCCGCCGCAAACGACGGGAATATTTTCGAATTCTTACGAATACACGCTCGCACGGGCCGTCTCGGTCATGAACTACTTCATTGAGCACCACTGGGTCGCTGAAGAGCGCATGATGCCGATTGGAAGCGGCGGAAAAAAGACCATCACGCCCAATACGACGGCTGAAGGCCGGAAAAAGAACCGGCGAGTCGAATTCACGCTGAGTTATCGGAAGAACATCTAAAAGTACGCAGCGAATCAGCCGATCACGGGCACTCACGTCCGCCCCGAATGACCCGGCGCGCACGGACATATTCCTGGTACACGTGGCTCTTCAACAGCCCGTATGGTAAAAATGATCTCATGATTCGGACAAAAGCCATCCTGATAACTGCTCTGCTCGCGTGTTCCGCCGGAATCCTGCTTCACGCAAATGAATCCGCGAACAAATCTCCGGCCGCGATCTGGCTCGCGGAGATTCGGGGCACGATCAACCCGGCAAGCAGCAGCTACTTCCAAAAAACCATCGCGCGCGCGGAAAAAGATCGCGCGGGAGCCGTGATTCTCGAACTCGACACTCCCGGTGGCCTCCTGACCAGCGTACGCGACATGACGCAGGCGATGGACCGATCCACGGTGCCGGTCGTTATTTACGTTTCGCCCGCCGGGGCTTCAGCGACTTCGGCCGGAGCGCTTCTTATGCTCGGATCGCACGTCGCCGCGATGGCCTCCGGGACGAATATCGGAGCCGCACACCCGGTGGGAGCGCAGGGAGAAGAAATCAAGGGATCCATGGGTGAAAAAGCGACGAACGATACGGCCGCGTTTGCGCGCGGAATGGCGGAACTGAAAGGCCGAAACGCCGAACTCGCGAACGAAATCGTTTCAAAAAGCAAAAGCTTGACAGCCGAAGAAGCCCTTAAACAGCGAGTCATCGAGATTGTCGCGAATTCACGGGCGGATCTTTTCAAAAAGCTGGACGGGTATCAGATCAAAATCAAAGGCGAAACCCGAAGCCTCCGAACCGAAGGAGCCGAGGTGAAAACCGCTGAAATGACCCCCGGTCAGACACTTCTTCATTACCTGGCGAATCCCAACGTTGCGGGGCTCCTCATGACTCTCGGGATTCTCCTCATTTACGTAGAGCTTTCGGCTCCGGGAATGTCGATTCCCGGGGTTCTGGGCGGCATCTGCATCCTCGTCGCCCTGATGTCCTTCGAACTGCTTCCCATCCGGGCGGGCGGGTTGGTGCTCCTCATAGCGGGAGCCCTCATGCTGCTTGCCGAGCCCTTTGTCACGTCCCACGGCGCGCTCGCGGTCGGCGGAATCATTTCGTTCATCCTCGGGCTTATCTGGGTGATCGACCCCAGCCGGACCTCGCTTCAGATCAGCAGTTCCGTCTGGATCCCCGCAGGGATCGTGCTCGGAATCATTGTTGTCTCGATCGGCTATTTTGCTTCGCGAATCAACACTCTTTCGCAACGAGCTCTGGCCGAAATGGGCGGAGGCGGCGTTTCGGGTCTTTCCGGCTACCATGGCGTTGTGGAAAGTGTTGAAGCCGACGGGAGGCGCGGCAAGGCTGCTTTCAGGGGTGAGCTTTGGAATTTCGAAAGCGAAAGCCCCGTGAAACCGGGCGATGCCGTTGAAGCGACCCGAGCGACAGGGATGACGATTCAGGTTCGACGAAGGTCCGAACTCAGCTGAACGCTACCAACGCTCATCCCGAATCTGCCGAATCGCCTCGTTCACCAGTTCCGGAAATCGCGCTTCGAGGGTCTTCGAAAGCACCATCTGCGGAGCGACGATTTCGGGCTCGATTCCCATGACGCGGATTTTCGGGATATGCTGACCAAGGCTTCGGGCAAGATTCAGGATCTGGAGCATGTCACCTTCGTGAGTCGTCGGACTGACCCCCTCTGACCCGCTCAGCTTCTTCACGCTTTCGACGTCTTCGGGTGCGAAAAAAATCGTTTCACCCGGACTGCGCCCGGTAGGGACGCAGTCCACCCAAAGCATCTTCTCAACGTCCTCATTCAAATAACTGAGAAGGTCGAGCCCGTGATTCCCGATCTCGATCACATCGAAATCAGAATTGAGCTTCGCCTGCGCGATATGCTCCGCGATCCTTAAACCGATGCCATCATCTCCCATCGAGTAGTTGCCTATCCCGACGAGATAGCGACGCTTCATTTTTTGAACTGAACGTCCAAGTAATGGGTCGAACACGAAATGCAGGGGTCGTACGCGCGAACCAGCATTTCGAGATGAAGTTCCATTTCCTTTTCGGAGCGCCCGTCGGCGAGCATCTTCGGAACCAACGCCTCGAAGTCACGCTGAATATTCGCGTGATTCTGGTTGGTCGGAATAATGCAGTCGCCACCCGTGCAGATCCCGTCCTTGTCATAGCTGTAATGATGGAACAGGATTCCGCGCGGCACTTCGGTCAGACCGGAGCCCGTGCCGAACTTCGTCGGCGCGACCAGCTTCTCTTCCTTGATCCCGTCGCGCAGCAATTCGTCGATCAGCCGGACACCTTCGTAGGCGCTGTGAACGGCTTCGACCACCTGGGCAACCGAGTTCAGATACGGGTTGTAGCACGGAGCCTTGAGTCCGAGCTTTTCAGCAAGGGCCCTGGCTTCCGGGCGGAGCTGGCGATGGTTATTGTTGAACCTCGCAAGAGCACCGACCATGTAGCTGTCAGCCTTG
>DATDSK010000092.1:0-4688 GCA_035291325.1 Bdellovibrionota bacterium
GCACTAAAAGCGGGAATGATTTACGAGGGAAAATCAACATTGGCATTCGAGGTGAGTTCATCGAAGCTCAGTCCGTCGTCTTTCACTGTTTACGCAAATCCATCGGCGCTCCGATATTTCGAGCACATACAATCGGATTATTCCGACTTAAAACTGGCCCCGATCCATTCTGAGTCAGGGTTAGTATCTTTACTGAAGAAAAGACTGTCCCACGTAACGTTGGCGGAAAAAGAGGAGCCCTGGTCCTGCTATATTGATCCCGATGCCTTGGAGCGAGGGATGATTCGGATCGCTCTTCCGAAGTCAATCATCTCTATTCGATATCGGAAGTTGATTCAACTGGACTCAAACGGAAGAATTCAAGGAGCTGACCAAACCAAATTCGAACCAATCGTCAGTTTAGAGGATCCCATAACTCGAGAAAGAATGATTATTGACCTAAAAGGACTCTTTTTCCTGGACGTGGACCATTCCATATATGCGAACCTCGACCCGAGGGACTTCATTGCGCAATACAAGGATCGTCCCTACATCATCTATCGCCAAGGGGCCAAGGCAGCAAAGGAATGGTCGTATGCCTGTCGTCCCAGTCGCAAACCATTTCAAATAACTGATGAAGAACGCGCTTCTAAATGTAAAGACTCAGCCACCGAAGGTCTGACCAAGTTCCGGGAAAAAAATGAATTCACCACGATCCTCGAGAAGGCGACCGGAAATTGATTCACCGACTAGCACGAGCGCGCCACGCCCGCGCACAATCCCGGTCACGAAACCGAGCACGGCCGCCGTTTTCGAAACCACTACAGCGTCACGTGATCGCCCCTGTCGGGGCGATTCACGATGACCGGAGTACCGGGCCGATCACCGGCCAGATTGGCGAAGAGCGTGTATTCCGGTAACCAGGCCAGACGGATCGTATCCGTCTCACCCGCGCGGTGTTTCGCGACGATCAGCTCCCCAAGCTAGAGTTGGATATCGCCCCGCCGAATCGAGTGATGAGCGCATTGAAAGGAAAAACAGTCACCTCTCCTAGTAAAAAATGGCTCAAGAAGAGTCTTGTCAAGACAAAGGGAATACCAATGCGCTGAGGGATGGTGACCCACCACATTGTTGGTGACCCGTTCGTGTGGCTAGATCTTGTACAGAAGGAACAGTAATAATCTCTGCAACCCCTGAGGAACACTGCCTTAATTCAGGCATTCTTTTTGCTCAAAACGTTATCAATATGGAATACGAAGTGGGGTTGTCGCGAGGAAGGTTATGAACTTGCGACTTCTACTTATAATTTTTATGTTCAGCTTCGGCCAGACGGCGTTCGCCGCATCCTTTCCATGGCTCGTACAGGTGCGATCAACCTATAAAAATGAACTAAGCAATAACGATGTTACGATGAGTGGCGCCGGTTTCATCGCCGAACAGAACGGCAGATACTTCGTCATTTGTGATTCTCACCTTTCCCAAGGATACAAGGATCTACAGATTTCGATTGGCAAAAGAAAGTTAAATATAAAACCGGACGCCCGGCTGGCGGATAACGATCGGGACATTGAGGTGATTGAAATCGAAAACCCGGGTGTAAAGCCGGTTTTTCGGTACAATTTTGGTTTTTACATTCGAACTGACGAAATTCCCGAGTGGAACAAAAAGAAAGGGTTTATTGAATTGGCCGGAGGCGTTTATGCTCCAATCCCGTATGGCTTGAAAAATAAACCAAAAGCCCACGAAAACCCCGTCATCTACGAACAAATTGAACATAAGGCTGAGTGGATCAGGGCCCGGGGGGATGCCCAACGGAACTGGAATGATGACGAAGATGTTGCCGATAGCAAGATTGTTGAAGGAATGAGTGGCGCGCCAATTCTGTCTCTGTCGACGCGTCAAGGTGATACAATTCCACGAATCACGGTTCAGGGTTTAACAAAAGCCTATCACCGCCATTTCGATCGCTCATATTTCTCAAGTAGCGTCGCGCTTTGGATAGTGATGAACGAATTTCTTACCAAGAATGGACGAGGCTACACCTCATCTACTCGATGGAAATTCAGAGGAATGACATACCGGGATTATGGTAATGGAACTCTCGAGATCAACCCCAATCTGGTTCAGGCCGGCAGCATTTCCCGTGGAGACGGCGGAAATGGTTCGGGGGGCGACGGGGGGGACCCCGGAAAAAGCTCGTTTTCAGCTCAAAGCGAACTAAAAGCCGGAATGATCTACGAGGGACAATCAACCTTGGCATTCGAGATGAGCTCCTCAAAGCTGAGCCCGTCGTCATTCACGGTTTACGCAAACCCGTCGGCGCTTCGATACTTCGATCACCTGCGATCGAAGTATCCCGACGTAAAACTGACCCCGATCCATTCTGAGCAAGCGTTAATTTCTTTACTGAAGAAAAGGCTATCACACCTAACCCTCGCGGAAAAAGAGGAGTACTGGACCTGCTATATTGATCCCGATGCCTTGGAACGAGGGATAATTCGGATCGCTCTTCCAAGGTCACTTATCTCTAGTCAAAGAAAATTTGTTCAACTGAACTCAGGCGGAAGAGTTCACGGGACTTACCAAACCAAATTCGAACCAATCGTCAAATTAGAGGACCCCATAACTCGAGATAAAATGATCATTGACCTGAAAGGACTCTTTTTCCTCGACGTGGACCATGCCACTTATTCGAACGAAGCGAAGGACTTCATCGCACAATACAAAAACCATCCCTACGTCATTTATCGCCAAGGGACCAAGGCAGCAAGAGAATGGCCGTACGCCTGTCTTCCCAGTCGCAAAGTATTTCAGATGGCTAATGAAAAGCGTCCTTCTGAATGTAAGGACCCAGCCCCTGAAGGGGCGACAAAGTTTATGGAAAAAAATAAATTCGCCACAATCCTGGAAAATGCAATTGAACATTGATTCCGGAATTCGGCGCGAGCTTTCGGTTTTAGGCCGGAAATATTGGCGCGCTCAGGCTACAGCGTCACGTGATCGCCCCGGTCAGGGCGATTCACGATGACCGGCGTGCCGGGCCGATCACCCGCCAGATTGGCGAAGAGCGTGTATTCCGGTAACCAGGCCAGACGGATCGTATCCGTCTCACCCGCGCGGTGTTTCGCGACGATCAGCTCTCCGATACCCTTGTCTTCGGTATCTTTGTTATAAACTTCGTCACGGTAGATGAAACAGACGATGTCGGCGTCCTGCTCGATTGCACCTGACTCACGCAGATCCGAGAGCATCGGCCGCTTATTCGGCCTGCTTTCGACACCGCGGTTCAACTGCGACAGCGCGATTACGGGAACCTTGAGTTCTTTCGCGAGATTTTTGAGATTTCGGCTGATTTCTGAAATTTCGCGCTCACGGGAACCATCGCCCTGCTGGGACCTCTTGGTCCCTTTCATCAGCTGCAGATAATCGACCACAATCAGATCAATCCGCTTTTCGACGGAAAGAAGACGGCGGCACCGGGCTCGGATATCCATGACGGTCAGGTCACCGGAATCGTCGATAAAGATCTTCGATTTGGAGAGATGATCGGCGGCCTGTGCGAGGCGCGGCCAATCCCGATCGGCAAGCCGCCCGATTTTGAGCCGCTTTGAATCAATTCTCGCGAGCCCGGACAGGAACCGGAACCCAAGTTCTTCCTGCGACATTTCGAGTGAAAAGATCGCCGCAACGGACTTTCCCGACATCGCGATATTCTGTACGGCCGAGAGGAACAGACTCGTTTTTCCCATTGCCGGCCGAGCAGCCAGAATGATGAGCTGCCCCCCGCGCAAGCCCCCGGTCAGACGATCGAAGTCATGAAATCCGGTGGCGAGACCGATGACGTCCGTCTTTTGCTGCGAGAGTTCCTCTATCGTATGCATGTTCTCGACGAGAACCTGCTGAATGCTTGCGAAAGACTTCGTGAGCCGCGTGTCCGCGACGGAAAAAATCCTGCGTTCAGCCTCGTCCAAAAAGGCTTCCGTATCCTCGACACCATCAAAGGCTTCGGACGCGATTTCACTCGTCGTCTCGATAACGCGCCTGAGCAGTGCTTTTTCACGAACTATCTTGGCGTAATAGGTGACATTGCTGACGGCAAAGCTGTCTTCGAAAAGACTGGTCAGGGTCGCGGTCCCGCCAATTGAATCGTACCAACCGCGATCCCGCAGACAAGCCGTCAACGTGACAAGGTCGATCGGTTCACCGCGCTCGGAAAGTGAAAGGACAACTTCGAAAATTTTGCGATGGGTATCGCGGTAAAAATCCCTCGCTTCGAGCCCAACTTCGAGAACGCGATGAAGCGCATCGTTGTTCAGCAGAACCGCGCCAAGAACGGAGCGCTCCGCTTCCAAGTGATGGGGAGGTAATCTTCCGCCTTGCACTCCCGTCATCAAGCGCTCGGGAGGCCGGTCTCGAGTCCCTTCCTCTCCGGACATGGACTACTCCTCTTTAACAACCCAGACCTTAAGCGTCGCGGTGACTTCCGGCTCAAGCTTGATCGTTACGGGATGAACGCCCAGGCTCTTGATCGGATTATCGAGCTGGATCAGACGCTTCTCGACGGAATAACCGGCCGCCGTGAGGGCGTCCGCGATATCTCCGACATTGACGGATCCAAACAGCTTGTCGTGCTCACCGGCTTTGCGGGTAATGGTGCAGGAAAATTCGTTCAATTTTTTCGCGAGTTCTTCCGCGGAAGCGCGCTGCGC
>DATDSK010000093.1:0-2349 GCA_035291325.1 Bdellovibrionota bacterium
CCTTTGAGTTGTCCTTGCGATCTCCCGAGAAAAGCACCGGTTTGCGGATCATAAACGTCGTCTCCGGGCGTGAGTACTTTGAGAATGTCGCCTCCGACCAATCCCGAAGCACGTCCGGCATTCACGTAAACCCGCGTCCCGCTCGCTTTCGCGATACGTCCCTGCCAGGTCATCTTTTCGATCGATTTAATGACTTCGGGGACGAGCGAGGACATGGCGTTGCGGACCGCGAGCTTCGTCAACTCGGCGCGATACTCCGGACTCTCAATATTGTCCCCTTCGAAAGCAACGATCGCATTACTGGCTGCCTCACCTGAACGGGCCGCCGCCATGATTTCGCGGCCTGCCGCGACGTCAAACGTTTTGATTTCGACATCAACACCGGCGAGGGACTGCTTCTGCCGGAGCAATCCGACTTCATCGCCCCGCTGTCTGAAGACCACCTTGGTCACGCGTCCGATCACCAGGACGGCAACTCCCATCCGTCTGCCCTCCCGGATCAACTGCGCGACCTTCACCTTGTCTCCCTGGATAAAATCAGCCGTTCCGAGCTCGGTTTTGGCATCCGTCGGCAGGATCACGCGTTGGGTGGCATAAAGCCCACGCCGCAGCTCATCCGCCGCGAAGGCACCGAGATCGTTCTGTTTGACGGGAGTATCGTTCCAGAAATTCAGGATGACGATCCGCTTTTTAGGCTGTCCCATGGACTCGATTCTTTGCGTGGGACCTTTTCCGGATTTGTTGGCGTAGTAGCTCACGGCATCGCTGCTTCTCGTATAATCCTGGTCACGTTTGAACGCGGGAGATCTTTGACAGGAAACAAAGGCCAAAAGAACCACCGCAAGCCAGATAAACCTCATCGTACCCCCAACTTGATCGCCTGTGCGCCGCCCGGCTCAACCACGATTGCCGAAACCTGCTTCGCGATCTCTTCCTTGCTTGCGCTCGTGCCGACCGCAAGACTGATCTGTCCCCGCGTAATCTTACGTTCCTCGAGGCTCGAGACACCTTTGAGCTGTTCCGTCAACACGGTCTTGACACGATTATAATGGGCAAAATCCCTGAAGCCGGAAATCTCAATCAGGATTTCCTCCTTCGAAATCGCCTGTTCACGAACTGTCTGATCCGCTTTCACCCCAAGCTCGGAAATCGAAGCGGTCAGCAGACGAACCAGCGACGTTTCGAAGCTGTCGCTGTCCATCAAATCCATTTTCCCTTCGTCCTTCGCCAAATCGCGGATGTTGAAAAACGAATGAACGAAATAGTGTTTTTCATCGGCATGCGCGCTATCGATGTCATCGACCGGCACGGGTGCCCAGTGCACGACCAAAGCTCCAGGAGAGCCCTTCTTTCGCGACAGTTCCGTCAGAGTCTCGTGAAGCAATCTGCCCGCAAGCTTCGTGTCACCGACTTCCTCGGGCGCAACCCAGACCGGAACGAATCCCCTCGCCTCGACACGGGATTTCACCAGGGCGCGAATCGCGGGCTCGCTCGCGGTGCATTTCGCGCAGGCCGGATCTGTTTTCAGGAAAACAAGAAGCCGGAAATCCTGGGTCGCGGAGTTCGCGCCCGAAACGGCCAAAAGCCCTTTCGCCCGATCCTTGCTAATCAGATGAGGAAGAACTTTCGGAGCATAGAATTTCAAATAGTTCTGAAGGTTCTCGAAATCGACTTCGACGTTCAGGCCCGTTCCCGGACCCATCGGACGATAATCACGGATAAAACGCCGGTACTGCGGAACAACTTCCTCCTCGAAAATTTTGATCTGCCACGATTCGAGCATGCCGAGCTTCTTCTGTGCATCAATGACCGCGACTTTGAGTTGTCGTTCGACATCGTCGAAAAGTTCCGGAGCTTGCGCACGAGGCCCGACGCTTGGCGCGGGGGCCGGAGCACCGGTTACCGTGGGAGCCGTTCCTGGGCTTTTAGGCTGGAGCGCTTCAGCCCGAAGCAGGCCCGGCAAAGTCATCATAAAAAGCAAAAACGAAAGCAAAACCCAAGGCTGCCAAGTCTTCATGATCAGACGCATTTCTTAAGTCTAGCCTTGCTGGAGAACCTGCGCAAGTCAGCCAAAGCTGCTACTGCAGAGAAACGACATCCCGACCAAATATCTTATTAATCGACTCGATCATCTGTGTTGAGGGTTCCACACAGGCGGTCTTCGGCAGAGACAAAGAAGTCCTGAACAGAGCATCAATGAAATCAATACGAACCGGGCTCTTGCCACGATGCTGAAGCAGGCTCTTTTTGAGATCACGAAGCTGCTCCGGCTTCACCTCGGCGGGTAAAAGCTTCAGAATCACCTGCTGCACCCGGCTTCGATGCAGCTCAACAGCCCACCCGAGTGTC
>DATDSK010000094.1:0-8139 GCA_035291325.1 Bdellovibrionota bacterium
TTGATGTGAGGTGGGCGCGCGAAACGATGACCTCCCTCGCGGATATCTGGCGCAGGCCCGTGAACGTCGAGACCGAAGTCGACGGGCAGAAGAAGCTGCTGACGCTGCATAACGGCGAGTTTTCAGAAAAATTTCTCTAAAGCCGGGCCTGCAATCAGTCTCATTGAGGGCTTTGTAGCTTTTGCGGGCTTGGGGCGTTAATTAATGAGTAAATTCAACCGAATAAGAGGTGATGGGATCTCTGGCGGGCTCGACCCCGAATATCATCTTGGGAATTCTATTCCTTCTCCTGCAGTGGGGGCAGCCCAGCGCGCTCAAGGCTGAAACCGAGTCTCGCCCTGAGTTTCATAAAGACCCGATTTCCAGCTCGAAACGAAGACTGTCGCCAGTCAATCCCGAAGAGCTGGCGCAAAGGGCCGCTTCGACTCAAGCGCGAGTCGTCGAGTTCAAAACGATTCAGGAGTTTGCCCGAAAATTAGGAATTCGGGTATTCCTGCAGGGCGAATCCGCCCTGGGGTGGTTGAATTACGTTCACGCGGCCCTCGAAGCGGAACACGGAAATCCCGCCATCGTTCGTGAGCGTCTCGATTACGACTATGATCGGATTTACCTCAAGGACGAGCCCGTTCAGCTCCTGGTGACGGACGCAACGGGCAAACCGCTCGCGACGGATTCGAGAAACCGGGTTTTCGAGAGTTTTCGAAAACTCCTCGAACAAAAATTTCCCGATGCGAACTGGCGAATCAAAGCAGGAGGAGGCGCCGGGACGATATTTGATCAGGGCGCCCTCGAGATCACGTCCGGAAAACCGGCCGCGCTTTCGCCCGACGCGATCCAAACGGTCGCCGCACGCAAACTGCCCTTCAAGGCAGACCTTCTTGCGCCCCGGACCCCGCCCCAAGAGGCAATCAAACGGCTCTCGCAAATCGCTGAATACCTCCGGGTCGCGTTGAAATACGACCTGGATATTCCTCATATGAAAAAAATCAGAACCGCTGTTTCTGAAATTCCCCTGAAAGCGATCACCGGGAACAGCTTCAGGGATGGTGCCCAGGGAGCGAAGCGCTGGATTCGTGAACTGCTCGAGGGCATTCTTTACGACGGGCTTAATCCCGAACGGACCGTTTCGGTTCTCGCGCAATCCGGTTTTAAAGATGCCTTTCGAGAGCTGGATTTGAACATCTTTGGAAGCCCAACCGAGATCAGCACCCACCTTCTGAAGAAGGAACCCGTTCCCTGGCTGAATCCAACTGACGCGAAGGCTGCTAAGACCGTGGAGCGGCCGTTCGTCTACCACAATGTGCGCGCGGGCGAAAACTACCACCGCCATATGCGGGACCCGTTCGGACAGCTGAACGCGTTTTATTCACTGCCGACGGACGGTCGCGGACACGCGGAATCGGGAGCCGGGTTTTATGCCTTCGATTTCGAAGAACCGGAGCCGAAATACGGGGCCCATCGGGTCGCGCTCCAGCTCCCGGCAAAAATCGACGACGGAGCTTATCAGTACGGAGACGTGCTGAGCGATTTCAAAGCCGGAAAGCGCGAACTGAAAATTCTGCGCTCGGCTGGCTTTCGCGTCGTACCCGACGTCTTCCCGACGGAGCCGCGTGAAATGCTTCGGGCCTATTTTGATCCGCAAGGCAGCGGCTTCGCGAGTTCCGGTAATCCGGGCAGAGTCGAGCTGCTCCGCCGGAGAATCGATCGTTACTGGAATAAGGAATTCACGGACGCTTTGTCGAAGATGCTGAGTGATGAAATGAAGCCGTCGATCTGGAAAATTCTGCGTCTCAGAAAGGCCGTTCAGGTGCCGCAAGTCGCCTCGTTACTCGACCGAGCGGTTCTGGACGGAACGATTCACCCGCACGAGTTACGAACCCTTTTGACTGATCCTGCTTGGCAGGTCGAGTATCGGCCACGTTCGTGGCTCGCGGCGCTGGCCAGGAACCCGGAGCAGTTCAACCGGCTCGCACACGAAACGGGAGTGGGCTTCACGGTCGCTCTTGGGGATGCCGGTTATCTCGAAAAGGCGCAGCAAGCGTTGAAGGTGCAGCTCTCATCCCGAACGGAAGACGCGATGAACGTGGTCGCGGAGGTCTTTTCCCGGCCTTGGTCGGTCGCGCTCCAGCAGGAGCTCGCCGATTTCATTCGCGGTAATATTCAGAACGGCGGCATTGTCGTGCTCCAAGGCCCGCTCAGAAGGATTTTTCAGGAGCCGCATGCAAGCCGGTTCTCCGATCTCATCCCGCAAATCGCGGCAAAGATAACGCAGGAAAAGAACTCGCGTGCCGCGATCTGGTTCGTTCGCGACATCCTTCCCCGTCTTCCGGACAAGACGCTTCGGAGGCCCGAAATCCGGGCGCTCCTTGCAGATGAAAGAGCTATGAGCTTGATCGAGCCGGAGGACAAGGAAGCCTTGCTTAAGCGCATCCATTCCAATGTGGCAAACGCGGCAAACGTGTTTTGCGTCAGAACGAAGCTAGGCAGGCTCACGGCTGCCGGGGTGCGCTGAGCTATTCCATGCAGTTTTCAGAATCCATCAGAACCGGAGCGCCTTGTGTCGCGAGCAGGAGTTCGGTGATCCCGTAGGTCTTTACGGTCTCCCAGCGCGAAGTGAGTTTGAGTTCTCCCGTCTTTTGATCAAACTCCTTTTCGGTCCGGCGTACCTGAATGTCGACGATATACGAGGGCCCTTCGGCACCGCAGATGCCTTCCTCGGTTCTGGTGATCTGCTTTCTCAAGTCAGCGCTGAGCGCTTCAGCGGCAAGATTGTTCAGCTTGCGCTCCAGATTCACCGGCTTTTTTGCGGCGAAGCTCGAATGAGCGGCAAGGGACGTGATCAATAGGGCACCTAGAACGACTGTAATTCGAGTTTTCATGAAACCTCCAAAAACAGGCCGCACTATGCCGCGGTGAGTCAAATATGGCAAGAGAAAAGCCCTAATCTAATGAGGGGTGAAGTACTTTAGTGTTCCTTACCGATGGCCTGTAATTAATTATAACCGTTAGGAATAGTACTTCCGTCCATCCGCCAAACGGTCAAAACTCCTTGCCCGCCGATCAGTTTAATACCATTATGAATTGAGGGGGAATTCATGAAAACAATTTCCGTTCTGGCGGTGGTTCTTTTATTTATTGGCTGCAGCACTACTCAAACGAAAGGTGTTCAGCGGCACCTAGCCAGTGACGGCTCTCCCTGTATCGGAATTGAAATCGGTGCTCAATATCAGCTCATTCCCGTTGACGGAACAATCAGCGTATACGGGCAACTTCCCACAAAAGATTTAACTGGGGCAAATACCAATCCCATCGTTGCCGAGGCAAAGGGCGAGATGGTCGCCTTCAACGTTTATGAGTCTGTGATTCCCTCGAAAATCGGAACATTTCTCGGAACCGTAGCAACCGCACAAGGTTCAACGACCCCAGCAATGGGCTGTGAGCTATCGATCGACAGCAAGGCTCTCGGAAAGCACAGATTCGTCTTCATCGACTCGTCCACTCGCGGCGATATTATTCTTGAGAACTACGACCCCAATAGTTCGATGAAGTTCTTGGTTATAAAGAAAATCGAAAAATAGGATTAATTCCTATTCCCAAGGAAGGTCAATAGCTCCTGTTCCCCGAATTATGCAAAGATTATTAGCCACGAGGATGCGGGGCAAATAGGCTGGGTCGAATACATCGAAATTTCAGGGCATTTATTTGACCTACACTGCGCCTAGAACAAACCCCGAATCTTGCCGTTCTCGTCGATGTCGATCGCGCGATACGCGGGATCAGAGCCCAGACCCGGCATCGTGCGCATCTCGCCCAGGAGCGGATACAGGAACCCGGCCCCGAGGCTAGCGCGGATGTCGCGGACCGTGACGTTGAAGTTTCGCGGGCGGCCCTTCAGATCGGGATCGTGGCTCAGTGAAAGATGGGTCTTCGCCATGCAGATGGGAAGCTTGTCGAACCCGAGATCGGTGAATTTCCGGATCTTGTTTTCGGCTTCGGGAAGGTAGATAACTCCGTCGGCGCCATAGATTTCCTTCGCGATGGTTTCGATCTTCTGTTTGATCGGGGCTTCGAGAGGATAGAGATGCCTGAAATTCGAAGGTTGCTCGCAAGCTTGCACGACGGCGCGTGCGGCCGCTTCGGCGCCTTTTCCGCCGTGCATCCAGCACTCGAGGGGAATCGAGGCGAATGCTCCGGCCGTTTCGGCTCGATGCTGAATCATCTTGATCTCGTCGTCGTGGTCGAAAACGAACCGGTTGATGGTGTTCACGACCGGGATGCCGAACTTGCGCATGTTCTCGATGTGTTTTTCAAGGTTCTCAATGCCCTTTTCGAGATATTCGTCATGTCGGCTCTTCAGGAGATCCGCGAGCTTTTTGGCACTAAGGCCTTTGATCATTTGCGACGGCATGCCGTGCATCTTCAGGGCGCGAACCGTACAGGTGATCACCACGCAACTCGGTTTGAATCCGCCCGCGCGGCAGGTGATGTTCATGAATTTTTCGGCGCCCATGTCCGAGGCGAACCCTGATTCAGTGACGACGTAGTCGCTGAGTTTCAGGGCCACTCGATCGGCGATCACTGAATTATTGCCGTGAGCGATGTTCGCGAACGGGCCCGCGTGAACGAGCGCCGCATTGCCCTCGAGGCTTTGAATCAGGTTGGGTTTGATCGCATCCTTCAGAAGTGCCGTCATTGCGCCGGCCACTTTCAGGTCCTCGGTCGTAATCGGCTTGCCGTCGTAGCTATAGCCGAGCAGGATTTTCCCGATCCGGGCGCGAAGGTCCTTGAGGTCCGACGCGAGTGCGAGAATGGCCATCAGCTCGGAAGCGACCGCGATATCGTAGCCGGTTTCCCGCGGGACGCCGTTTTCCTTTCCGCCCAGTCCGACGATGATCTGGCGCAGGGCACGGTCATTCATGTCGACTACCCGGCGCCATTGGATTGTTTGCGGGTCAAAGTTCAGGGGATTTTTGAGCAGAATCGACGTGTCGATCGCGGCGGCACAAAGATTGTGCGCGATCGAGATGGCGTGAATATCGCCCGTGAAATGAAGGTTGAGGTCTTCCATCGGGACGAGCTGCGAGTAGCCGCCGCCCGCCGCGCCGCCTTTCACGCCGAAAACCGGTCCGAGGCTCGGTTCGCGCAGGCAAAGCATGGAACGTTTGCCGATGTAATTCAGGCCTTCATTGAGGCCGATCGAGGTCACGGTTTTTCCTTCGCCCAGCGGAGTCGGGGTGCAGGCCGTCACGTCGATGAGCTTCGCGTTCGGTTTGTGCTTGAGACGCTCGAGAACCTTGTCGAAGTGGATCTTCGCCTTGTAGTTGCCGTACTGTTCGATTTCTTCCATCTTCAGTCCGGCTTTATCCGCGATTTCCCGGATGTGAACCATCGGGTGATTTTGGGCGATATCGATATCAGAGGCGACACTTCTTGGTTCAAGCTTCTTCATAAAGATTCCTGTTTGGTTGAGAATTCATTGTCCTAAGCGGAACAATATTTCCGGAAACGACTTTAGGCTAGTGGTAGTTTGTTGCCGCAGCGCGGCCATTCTGGCGGGGGGGGAATAAAAAAAGGCTGGCTCACTGCCATAAGCGAAGTGAGCCAGCCCTTGAAAATCAACCATTAGGCCTGAGCCTAATGGCCGCTACGACTTATTTCTTTTCTGAAAGCTCCTCGTCGATGATCTCCGAGAAAGTTTCGATCGGGACGGCCCCACTCAGAAGCTGGCCATTGATGAAGAAGGTCGGGGTGGATTTCACGCCGATCTTCTCGCCGTATTCCATGTCCTTCTGAACGGCGTCGGCGTACTTCTTCGCTTGGACGCATTCCTTGAACTTCGCCGTGTCGGCGCCGGCGTCCTTTGCGAACTTCTCGAGATTCGCGGGATCGAGCTTGTCGGCGTTCTTGAAAACAATGTCGTGGAACTTCCAGAATTTATCCGTTCCTTGTTCGTTCACGCAAAGAGAAGCTTCGGCGGCCGGGCGGGCTTCCTTGTGCATCGGGAGCGGGAAGTGGCGGAAAGCGACTTTGATTTTTCCACCGTACTTCTTCTTGAGTTCGTTCACGGTTTCAGCCCCTCTGGCGCAGAACGGGCACTGAAAATCAGAGAATTCCACGATAGTGACGGGGGCGTTCGCCTTGCCGAAGAACGGGGCATTTCCCGCTTCGACATTGACCATCATCTTGGGTTTGCTGAAGTACACTTCGACCGGGGTGTTCTTCGTGAGCTTTGCCAGGTGGCTCTGAATTAGGTCCTGCTTCTTCATGCTCTGGAGATAGCTGATGATGCGCTCTTTGATCTGAGGATTGATCTGGTTCTCAGGAATGCGCTTTTCAGCGACGAATTTCTTGAATTCCTTGTCGGAGATCTTGATCTCGCCACCGACGATCTTCTTGTTGATGAAGTCGTCCATGCTCATTCCGGCGGCTTTCGCTTCGTCGCCGATGAGCTTATCCGCGAGGAGTTTGTTAAGACGTTCCATTTTCAGCTCATACTCACGCTTCTTGAGATCAAAGAAGTCGAGTTTGTCTTCGCCGATCAGGGCGTCTTCCGTAATTTCCATGTTGCCGATTTTCGCGACAATTCCGGGCTTCGGGGGATCCTTAAAAATGAAATTGGGCTTTGCTTTCGCTTGCTGGCCCGTACAGGCGGATACAACCGCAAATGAAGCCGCGGCTAAGAAGACCGTGGCCAATGTGAAGGAAACGTACCTGTTCTGTTTATCGCGATTCACGCTGATCTCCCTATCTTGTTGCGAATGCAACTCGCGAAGCGCGGACTGCATCGGCAATGATTATGTTTTTACTACGTTTTCAAAATAAAAATCATCGTAAGGCTTGCGAGCACCGGATGCAACGTAAAACTGTCTTTCGGGCCCGGATCCTCCCCCTGACCAGCAGAATGCCCAGCCCGAGCTGGAGCAGACTCCAAAGCCAGAGGAGTTGCCGATGAACCTTGATCTGCTCAAAAAGAATCAAAAAAGCGACGAAGCTGATGCCGAAGAGGACCTGGAGCAAGATCGGGTAAGGGTAAAGCGGTCGAGTCGCGAGAGGGCCTCCGCATTTCGGGCAATCCTGGTTCAAAAGCACCTCGCCAGGTCATGCAATCGGATGATGCCGTGCCAGTTACCCGCCATGTCCAGGACTGGAAGTACGCTGATCTGACTTGGGCGATTCTCCATCAAATCGATAGCATTCTTTGCCAGTGTCTCGGTGGTAACGGTCACGGGGTCACGCGTCATGATGTCTGCCGCTTTAAAAGAAAAGAATTTCTCCCGATGCTGCAGTGCGCGTCGAAGGTCGCCGTCTGTAATGATGCCTAGAAGTTTCGGCCCTTCCACGACGAGAACGGCTCCGAGTTTTTTCTGGGTCGAAACAATGACGACCTCATCCATTGAAGCGTCGGCCGAAACAGTCGCCACCCCGGTCCCTTTTTGCATGACATCGGCAACCCTCAGGGTGAGGCGGTTTCCGATGGATCCGCCCGGGTGAGTCCGGGCGAAAGCCACGGCATCGAAGCCTCTCAGTTGCATCAACGTGATGGCTATGGCGTCTCCCAATGCGAGCGCGAGCGTGGTGCTTGAAGTGGGAGCCAGGTTATGCGGGCAGGCCTCCTGGTCGACCGAAGCGTCGAGCCAGACGTCGCATTGTTCCGCCAATTGCGAATTCTTGTTTCCGCAAAGTGCCACGACAGGCACCTGCATTTTCTTTAATGATGGGAGCAGTCTGACAAGTTCATCGGTATTGCCAGTGTAGCTCAGCGCGAGGACGGCATCCCGGGGGCTCACGATTCCGAGGTCCCCGTGCAGTCCTTCGGTTGGATGAAGGTACACGGCGAAGCTCCCCGTGCTGCAGAGGGTGGCCACGATTTTCTGACCGACTTTTCCTGACTTCCCGAGCCCGGTCACGACGATCTTTCCGTTTCCCGAGAGGGCGTGATCGAATATTTCCAAAGCTCTTTTGAACGGGTTGGCGGGATCGCGGGTCATTCTGTCGGCGCATTGGAGAATTGCCTTGCCTTCGAGTTGCAGGACTCGGGTCAGTTCGGCAAGCAAATCGAAGTTCTTTCCGCGCATATCAGTCTCTTTTTTGCACCCCTCCCGCATAAAGTGCAATGACAAACTGCGGTATTCTCACAAG
>DATDSK010000095.1:0-4043 GCA_035291325.1 Bdellovibrionota bacterium
GCCGTAGATAATCGTCACGTTCTGATATTTTTCACGACGATCGAGGACATTCCAGATCACGGACCTGACCGGCGCAAGCCCGATCCCGCCCGCGATGAAAACGATATCGCCCCCTTCCATCTGCTCCACGGGGAAGGAATTTCCATACGGACCGCGAAAACCCATTTCGTCGCCGACTTCGAGGTCGCGCAAACCGGAGGTGGCTTTTCCACATTTCTTGAAACTGCACTCGATGTAACCTTTGCGCGTGGGCGGCGAAGCGATACAAAACGTGCACTCGCCGGCGCCGAAGACCGAATATTCGCCGAACTGACCGGTTCTGAAATCGAATTGTTCGGCCATGGCCGGATCCTTGAAAACAAGCCGGAGCGTACGTGTATCCGGGTTTTCGTCAATGATGCCGTCGACTCGCATGAGATGCGGCTGGTAGATACTCATGATTTCGCCTCCGCGCTCTTCCCCAGCACTTTCAAAATCTCGAGCAGATTCATCCCGCCCGCGCACACCCGCACACAACGACCGCAGCCGGTGCAAAGGACATCGCCGAAGCGCTCGGGATAAATCTGGAATTTATGCATCACGCGCTGTCGGATACGGCTGTTCTGGTCCTTGCGCGGATTGTGACCCGAAGCATGCACCGTGAACTTCGCCGTCTGACAGGTGTCCCAGTTACGCCGCCGAACGCCATGCGTGATGCCCTCGGGTTCATCGACGATGTCGAAGCAATGACAGGTCGGACAGGCAAAGGCACAAGCCCCGCAACCGTGACAGCGCAGGCCGAAGTCATTCCACAATTCGTGGTCGAAATTGCGGGTCAGGAATGAACGAATCGCGCCGAGATCGATCTTGAGGTTGGTCTCGACCTTCTCCCGGGTTTCTTTGATCAAAGGGTCACGATCGGCGTCATCCCCGACTTTTTCAAAATGACTCCCGTACTTCGCGCAAAAAGCCTTGCCCGTTTCAGTCAGCGCGCGCGCGAGGTACCCGCCCTTCTTCCTGAGAAACTGAACATCCGAGCCGCGCGGATGATCCGGCCCCGACCCGACCGCCGTACAGAAGCAACTCGCGTCAGCTTGCGTGCACGCCAGACTGATCACGGTCGTGGCCTTGCGGCGCTCGAACCAAACCTCGTCATGATAATCCCAGTCCATCACGCGATCGACGATCTCAAGCGCGGCGATATCGCAGGCCTGCGCGCCGATCACGACGGCCGCTTGCGCCTTCCCGGCCGCGGGCTCGAGCGAAACGCCAGCTTTCGCGCGAGTGTAGCGAAAGAGCGGGACGGAAGGCGGCATGATGAAAGGCTTCAACGAATTCGAGACAATCGCGCCGGTCAGCGCCATTTTTTCGGCCGAACCGATTTTCTGATATTCGCGACGCTCACCTGCCGAAAGTTTGATGACCGCGGGGGCAATCACCGTCGTTCCGGACGCGATCACCTCGTCCACGAGCGCGTTCAGGCCGGAATCACTGATCGAGAAAGTCATTTGATGAACTCCTGGGGGTCTTGCTGCTTGAACGCACCGATCGGGGAAGGCACGGTCGGATCATCCGAAACCTGATACTCGAAGCGATTGCGCACGATTTCGGCCATTTTGCGATTCAGGAGCCCGAGCGGAAGCCCGGCGGGACAGGCTCGCTGGCACTCGTCGCATGACGAACACCGCCCCGCCAGATGCATGGCATGCGTGAAGTGCCAGGAAAGGTTGCCGCGCGCGTGGGGCGAAGTTTCGATCCACTGCGGCTGGGACTTGTCCTGAATACAGCGTTCGCAAAAACACATGGGACAAACTTCGCGGCAGGCGTTACAGCGCACGCACCGCTCGAACTGCTCCGCCCAAAAGCGAAAGCGTTCGGCAACCGGCATTTTTTCGATTTGGGCCATCAGCTCGGACATGCGCGTCGCTTTGGGCGGCGCCGGCGGCAGCGCTCCGAGGAGATGATCCGCGAGCTTCGGTTCCCTGCTCTCACAGCCGCCGCAACGGTCGGCGACCGTTGCGGGCGTGAGCGGACCTTCTTCACTCGGCTGCAGCGAAACACCTCCGCAGCGTATTCCGATCATCACGACATCCTCACGCTTCAGCTGACTTTCGCGAATGAGTCCGGCCACGGCCCTTGCGTCACAGCCTTTGACGACGATCGCGGGTTTTCCGAGCCTCGCAATATGACCGCGTCTTCGGGACAAGTAGGCGGCGAGATTTTGAACGCACTTGGAATTAAAAACCAGTTTCTCGGCATCCGCGGGCCGTGTGACAAAAACCGGCCGGACTCCGACGGGCCCTTCTTCATAACCGATCACGACTTTGACCGCCCCTTCCTCGAGGAGACGCCTGGCCAAATCCTTAAGTTCCCGCATCTTGACCTCCCGTCAGGCCGGAGCGGACCAGATCGCGATATCCGGAAAAAGGCCCGAGTTCCCGGACACGAGCGGTCGTATCATTCACGATATCGGCCCACTTCTGCCCTTCCGAAGCCGAGACCCAGGAAAACGTGATCCGCCTGGAATCGATCCCGAGAAATTCGATGAAATCATTGAAAAGCGTGAATCTCCGACGGGCGTGATAATTGCCGGCCGTGTAATGACAATCCGCCGGATGGCAACCGCTCACGATGACACCGTCGGCGCCGCGCTCGAAAGCTTTGATGATGAACAACGGATCGATCCTCCCCGTGCAGGGCAGACGAATGATCCGGACGTTAGTCGCCATCTGAATCCGGCTCGTACCGGCAAGATCGGCTCCCGTGTAAGTACACCAGTTGCACACAAAAGCCGCGATCTTCGGCTCAAATCCGGTCGAAGTCATCGGCGGCCCCCTTCATCTGAAACTCCCTGCCCCGTCCACTCAAGGGCGTTGATCTCGGCGAAAACCTGCTCATCGGTGAACCCCTCAAGTTCGACGCTCTTCGAGGGACAAGCGGCCTGACAGGTCCCACAGCCTTGGCAAATCCCTTTGTTCACTTCGGCGACGGTCTTGAGCAGAGCGCCTTTTCGATCCTTCACTTCGAAACGGTCGATCGCGCCGTAAGGACAGACCCGCTGGCAATGGAAGCACCCCGTGCAGAGCTCCCGGTTCACCACGGCGACGCTGGGTTCCCGTTCGAGCTTCTCATTGCTGAAAAGCCCGAGAACTTTCGCGGCCGCCGCGCTCGCCATCGAAACCGAATCCGGAATATCCCGTGGCGCCTGGCAGGCGCCCGCGACAAAAATCCCCGCCGTGTTGGTCTCCACCGGGCGAAGCTTCGGGTGCGCCTCGTTGATGAAGCCGTAACGGTCATAGCTGACCGAAAGTTTCTGGGCCAGGGTCGAAATCCCGGTTTGCGGAACCATCGCCGTCGCGAGGACGACCATGTCGGCATCCATGACCACGGGCGCGCCGTTCAGCGTGTCGTAGCCGTAGACTTTGATGACCTCGCCGTCTCGTTCCAGCTTCGAGACCCTCCCCCGAATGTACCGTGCACCGTCTTCCTCGATGGCCCGCCGGGAGAACTCGTCATAGCCCTTCCCGGCCGCGCGAACATCCATGAAAAAAACCGTCGCCTGCCCCCCGTGCACCTTGTGCTTATACAGCATCGTGTGTTTCGCGACGTACATGCAGCAAATCTTCGAACAGAACTGGATACCCTTGGCCGGATCGCGAGACCCGATGCACTGGAGAAAAACAATGCGCTTCGGCTCCTTGCCGTCCGACGGGCGCAGAATTTTACCGGCAGTCGGCCCCGAAGCCGAGGCCAGACGCTCGAACTGCAGGCCGTCGATCACATCCGGAATCGTTCCGTATCCGTATTCTCCGTAGCCCTTGAAAGCCGGATTCGCCTGTTCTTTGCCGATCGAATAGAGCTGGTAGCCGGTCGCAATGATGATTGCCCCGACTTTCTCCTCGATGATGCGATCTTCCCGATCAAAGGCGATCGCGCCCTTGCCGCAGGCCGCCTCGCATTTTTTGCAGACGTCCTTCTTGGCGCCTTTGGCCCGGCCTCGGAAGAAGAGGCAGCTTGCCCGATCGATCACCGGAATGTTCGGAACCGCTTGCGGGAACGGAACG
>DATDSK010000096.1:0-20212 GCA_035291325.1 Bdellovibrionota bacterium
CACGATCATGGTTCCCGTGGACAAAATCCGCGAAGTCATCGGATCCGGTGGCAAAGTCATCAAGGAAATCGTGGCTCAGACCGGTTGTAAGATCGACATCAACGATGATGGCCGCATTAACATCGCCTCGAATGACGGAGAAGCCGCTAAAAAGGCAATCGAAATCATCCAAGGTATCGTGGCCGAGGTGGAAGTCGGAAAGGTTTACAAAGGCGTCGTCAAAAAGATCGTTGAGTTCGGTGCCTTTGTCGGCGTCATGCCGAATCAGGACGGGCTCCTGCACATTTCAGAAATCGCTTACGAACGCGTGAATACGGTTCAGGATTACCTGAAAGAAGGCGACGAAATCGAAGTGAAGGTTCTTGAAGTCGACAAATCGGGTAAGATTCGCCTTTCACGTAAGGCGCTCCTGCCCCCGCCTCCTGGCGGCATTCCGCCGAGAAGCGAACGCCCAGATCGCGATCGCGGTGATCGCGGTGACCGCGGTGACCGTGGCGATCGCGGCCGTGGAGGTCGAGGGGACCACCACGGCGGCCGAAGATAACGGCGTACGGAATCAGGGCCTACAGCAAAGTCCAGCTCATGAGCATTCCTATTGAGGAAGAGCTGAGCGTCATTTTGCTTCCAGGGTAAAGGTTCAGATACGGATTGATGCTCAAATTCGGGCTGATTTCCCAGCTCACGCCAGGCTCGAGGTCCGATGGCTCGCTGTAGAAGCTGAAGGCCTTTTGCCCGAATTCATGGTTGACGTGCATTTCGTAAAGAACGGTCAGCGCCAGCTTCCTGGACAGTCGGACGTTGATGCTTGGACCCAGATAAAGTTCAAGATCGTTTCCGTAACCGCGCTTGCCAAACACGTTAGTCCGTTCTGACCCGAAAAGGAGCAATGTCAGTGGGCCGTCGCCCACGGTGTAACTCAGGGCCTGGTAGCTCTGGAATGCGGCCAGCATGTCGTTTTGGCGCGAAACCGACGAAATCGGAAAATGCACCCGCATATCAGCGTAGAGATTCAGGTGATCCGTCCTGATCAAACCATCGTAGCCCAATCGTACATATGGATCCTGCATCGTCATTTTCTGTCCAAGAACAGGGTTCCAGGTCCAATACGCCGTACCTGCCAAGATGACTTGTTCAGAAAGGTTGTAACCAAGCGTCATAAAATTCTTGAGCAAAATTGGCCGATTTAGGTCTTGCTCACCGCTAGGCGTGGGCTGGTATGCAGAGGTCCCCTTGAGCGCGGGCCCATAAAATATCGCGTAGTAATTCATGAAAAGAGGATCACTCGTGACCTCTCGTTGCTCCAGTTCAGTGCCGAGCTCGGCCGTCGTCACCTCCGAAGCTGCCTCGATCTGGGGCACTTCACTGGTCGCTTCCGTCGCTCCGGTTAAAGCCAGTTCCACTTCCCCGTCACCGTCAGCGCTGGGCGCAAGCGATTCAGCTGTAACTCGTTCGTCCTCGCTGGATTGGACAACATCTTCGTTCGCTAAAACATTTGCGAGAGCACCTCCCGTCAGAAGTCCCGCAGCTAGCGCAAAAATCCCGAAGCGTCCAATCGTCCCCTTCATAGTTTCACCTCGATGGCTCCTCGATGAGTGAAGCAAGGGGCCTGCCATACAGCGGGGCAGTGTTACCGGCCCTGCAGGGGAATACCGCGTTAAAGAAGAGCTTTGCTAACTGATTTTTCGCGGTACAATAAACGCTATGGCACCCGACGCTCCTGATTCGTCCCAACAATGGTATTTGGATGCAAAGGGGCAAAAGTCGGGTCCCTTTACTCCGCAGGAGATCGGAGTTCTCCTTGAACAGGGCTCCGTACAACAGGACGATGTGGTGACACATCCGGATTTCCCGGGCAAGACGATGAGTGTCCGCGATTTCCTGAATTATTATTTTCCGGGCTCCACATCCCAAAGCAAACCCGAACCCACAAACTCAAGACCGGGTACTTTTGAGCCACCACCAAGACCGGACATTCCGCGTGCTGCCACAAACGAGGTTGAATGGGATCATGAGCCCACCAACCCTGCTCTCAGTCTCTTTGACACTCTCCAAGCGGCACGTGAACGCAAACCAAAACAGGAATTCCAGGACATTGACCTGATGCACGCGCCAGAAATCCGAAACCGGATCTGGCTGACTCTGACCATCGGAATGGGCCTGGTCGCCGCGGTCTGGTCCCTGACGCATCTCATACCAAAAGCGGAGGTCGAGACAAGCGCGCCCCGGATTTCTTCGATCAAGGATTCTGAACCGGCCCATTCAAATACTACGGATTCGGCTTCCGCGCCTTCTTCGTCAGTTTCGCGTGTATCAACACCCCCACTGCCGCAATCGACGCCACGCCCGACCGTCACACCGCGGGCTTTTAAGCTTCCTCCAGCGGTGACGCAACATCCAGCCGCGAAACAGGCCCCTCCCGCGCCTCCGCCCGCTCCTGTGCCGACCTTTGAGGCGGCTCCGGAGGACCGCTCAAACGTTTTTCCAGAATTTGAAGCCGATCCTGTACAGCCCGAGGACGCTCCTTCGGCTGCTCCAGAAATGATGGATGAATCTTCGGATTTTTACGTTCAGCCGGCCAGCATTCCGCCTTCGCCGGCCGCCGAACCGGGATACGAATAAGCAACAGCGCGGCGCGATCCGGCCTTGACGCACGGTTCTGGATCGGAAATAACATCCAGGTGTCTCACAAAGGGCTGCTGATCACATTCGAAGGGACCGAGGGCGCTGGCAAATCCACCTTGATCCGGGAGGTCGCGAGCAAGGTTACCCGCGATTTCGGAAATGTCATCATTCGCCTGACTCGAGAACCCGGTGGAAGTCCGATCGCGGAAAAAATCCGCCGAGTTATTCTGGATGACCCCATCGATCCCCTCGCTGAGCTGTTCCTGTACGAAGCCGCGAGAGCAGAACACATGGCTAAAACGATTGTCCCCGCGTTAACATCCGGAGAGATCGTCCTTTGCGACCGCTTCACCGATTCAGCGCTTGCCTATCAGGGGCATGCCCGCGGGCTATCCTGGAAAACAGTCAAAGCACTGAATCAGATCGCGACCGGCGGTATCGAACCCGATCTGACGGTGTTATTGGACATCGATCCAGCGCTCGGGCTTCAACGGGCACGCGAGCAGACCCGTTTCGAAGCCGAAGGGGTGGCCTTTCAAATAAAAGTTCGCCGGGGTTTTCTAAAAGCCCGTGCGGAAAACCCGAAAAGATGGCTAACTCTGAAAGTTGCATCAGGAAACCCGGAACAGCTCGCCGAAATGGTCATGACGGCCGTTCATCGACGGTTTGGACGACGCCTCAGGGACCTTGAAAGGTCGTCCGGTTCATGACCACGTCCTCCCCGTCCCTCCCAGCCGAAAGAATATTTCCGATTCCCAAGCCGGTCATCCGGCATCATGGAAAGACGATCTTCGGCCCCATGAAGGAGTGGCACACAAAAGGACGGATCGCACCAGCGCTCCTGCTGACCGGAACCAGTGGAATCGGCAAGCGGCATGTGGCCTACTTCATTGCCCAGTGGATTTTATGCGAGCGAAACGGCTTTTCTAAACACGAGGCCTCGGAATTCGGAGGAGATCTTTTCGGTACTGCTCCGCCATTGGAAACCGCGGATCCGCTGACCGAGCCGTGCGGGGAATGCGCGAGCTGCCAGCGCGCCATTCATGGAAACTGGGTGGATTTCGTCGAAATCGCGCCGGATCCCGAAACCGGAACACTTAAAATCGAACAGTTCAGAAGAATGAAGGAGTCGCTTGGTTTCGGTGCCCATGAAGGCGCTTATCGAATCCATCTGATCCCGAATGCGGACCGGATGACCCCCCAGGCCGCGAATTCGGTTCTCAAAATCCTGGAGGAGCCTCCCCGGGGTTGGCTTTTCTTCCTGACTACGAACGACCCAAGCCTGGTATTGCCGACCGTTCTTTCGCGATGCCAGGTACTCCGATTGAAGCCCTTTGATTCCGCGACACTCGACGAACTTCTCCTTGCTTCCGACGTCCCGGCGCAGCGGAAGGCCGTTTGTCTCGAACTCGCTCAGGGAAGTTGGGGGAAAGCAGCCGCGCTGGCCAGTGATGAAATCTGGGAATACCGGATTGAATTTTTCGATTTCTTGAAATCGCCGCAAGGCCACCTGAACCGTCTCATCGATTGGACTTCCCAGGACAATCAGGCAGGAGAACAACAATTGAGCCGTTTCGCGCTTCTCCTGGATCAATTGGAACACATGCTTTTTGACCTGATCCGCTGGAGCTTGGATCCGAAGGATCCTGTGCGCCACGGCTGGAGCAATTCGGACGGAGCGGCCGCCCTCGCTTCACACGCCCGGTCCATGACAAAACAGCTGGGCGGGACGGATCAAGCGCGCCTTTTCTGGATTGAGCGCGCCGAACGCCTCGCTCGAGCGCGACAGGAATCACTTAGCCCGGTAAACCGAAAGCTCCTGATCCAGGATCTTCTTATCCCTTTTCTGAGATAAAGGTTCTGCGCCCGAACTCCTGATGTAGGCGCGCCAGCTCTGATTTCATCTCGGCTTCGCCCAGGCCTCTCTCATCCGCCCAAACACGCGCCAGCATTTCAACCCAGGGGGCACCGTGATCAGCGCGCGACAGAAAGAGCGCCTGCCTGCGCAGGAAGAAATCCTCGAGATGAACCACCATCTCCGTTTTGATCGAATAGCGAAGTTGCGCGGCAAGATACGGAAAGCCTTCCGGATCAGCACCCGTTTTTCGCCCCTTGCTTTCGAGGTCAATGTCCAGAATGGTCAAAGCTTCAGCACCGTACCGATTCAGAAGTTCCTCCGGAACCTCGACTCTTCTGCGCGCCGCCTCGATATGGCAGGCTTCAACGGCTTCGCGTGTTGCGTTGAGATTCAAGGGCACCCGGGTTCTGGGGCTCGTCAATTCATGCGGCAATACGGGGCATTTGCCTTTCATGGCGTCTTTTTTCCTGGCCGAGATGGCAAAATTGACGATTTCCTCGGCCATGGTCCGGTGGGTGGTGTACTTCCCTCCGGCAACAATGACCGTTCCGCCCGGCCCGTGGTCAATGTGATGCTCGCGGCTGACCTTTTGAAGAGGACCAGATGAACCGTCACCCAGCGGTCCCATGAGGGGCCGAACACCGACGTAGGCACTGATGATGTCCGAGTCGCTCAAATCAAGGGAAGGAAAAGTCCGGCGGAGCTGCTTCATCAGATAGTCGATATCGGAACGGGAAATACCCGCCTCGCCGGGATCCTGGGGCGAAGGCCCGTCGGTGGTCCCGACAATCGCAACTCCTTGGCCCAAGTCTGGACGAGGCATCACGAAGCAAATTCGCCCGTCTTCGGGAACCGTCATGACAACCGCGCCTGGAACCGAAAGTCTCTTCAGATCAAAAACGAGATGGACGCCCTTGCTCGGGGCAAGCCATTTTTTCCAGCGACCGGGGGCCAAACGCTGGCCAAGTTCATCGGTCCATGGACCGACGCATGAAATCACCTGATGCGCACGGATGTCGGTTTCGCCGCTTCCAAGGGGTTTCTCAAGGTCCCGGGCACGAAAACCGGTAATACGATCCCCCGTCCAAAGCGGACCCACGGCTTCCGTATAATTGGCAATCGCGGCGCCATTCTGATGGGCCGCCCTCAAGGTCGCGATCGTCAGAACATCGTCCCACATTGAGGCATCGAAATATCTGAAGCCTCCTTTGAGCCCTTCGCTCCGTAAAGCCGGAATTTCCTTAAGGAGCCGCTGCTTCGAAAGACCCTTATGCATCCCGGGGCTTCTGAAAAGCGCCAGGAGATCGTAAAGCCACATCCCCATGCCCAGAACCATCCGCCCGTGCGGATCCCCTTCGAAAACCGGAAAGTAAAACGGCAAAGGCCTGACCATGTGGGGAACGGTGTCGAGAAGGAAAGCCCGTTCCGACAACGATTCGAAGACGAGGGAAAATTCGAGATTTTGGAGGTAACGAAGTCCGCCGTGAATCAACTTGGAGCTACGCGAAGAAGTTCCGGTCGCGAAATCACCGCGTTCGACGAGCGCGACTTTCAGGCCTCGCGACGCCGCATCCCGAGCTACTGCCGCGCCCGTGATCCCCCCCCCGATGATCAAGAGGTCGAATACCTCGTCATTGAATTTTCGAAGAGCGGCTTCACGGCTTCTGAAAGAGAAATCACGAATTTCCAGCCCCATTTTTCGCTCCTATACTCCGCTTGAGTGGCTCGTCGGCGCCGGACGCGTCAGCCCGATTCCAAGTTCCGCGAGCTGATCCGGGTTCACCGGTGAGGGTGATTCCGACATCAAGCAATGGCCTTTCTGAGTCTTCGGAAAAGCCATCACATCCCGGATCGGACCGACTCCGCAGAGAAGGGCCGAAAGCCGATCCACGCCGAAAGCGATCCCGCCGTGCGGCGGCGTTCCGTATTGAAGCGCTTCGAGGAAGAATCCAAACTTTTCCCGCGCCTCCTCCGGGCTGAGCCCCAGGTGCTTGAACATCGCCGCCTGGACGTCCGAACGATAGATCCTCATGCTTCCGCCACCAATCTCAACGCCATTTAAAACCATATCATAGGCTGCCGCCTGAATTTTATCGAGATTGCGTCCATTCACAAAATCATCAAAAAACTCCGGCCTCGGTGAGGTAAACGGATGGTGGCAGGCGTAATAACGATTCTCTTTTTCATCAAATTCCAGAAGCGGGAAATTAACGACCCAGAGGAATGCCGGCTTCCCCTCGCCCGGTTTCGGGATGAGTCCAAGCCGGGTCCCGACGGCCAGCCGGAGCACTCCCAAAGCATCGAAGACAACCTTGTCCTTCGAATCAGCGACCGCGAGCACGAGATGCCCGGGCTGGAGCTGGAGGCGATCCCTGAGCGCCGCCTTTTCTGTCTCACTGAAGAATTTCGCCGCTGGCGACTGGAGATCTCCGTTGGGTTGAACTTTTATCCAAAGGAGGCCCTTTGCGCCGAACGTCGCAGCCTGAGCCTGAAGATCATCGAGGTCCTTGCGTGAGAACTTCTCGGCCTGCCCGGGAATCACAATCGCGCGTACCGAACCCCTGCCACCGCGAGCATTCGAAGCAAGCGCGTTCTTGAATACCTGGAATTCGCTCTCTTTGAAAACATCGGAAAAATCGGTGAGTTCGAGCCCGAAGCGAACGTCCGGCTTATCACTCCCGAAACGGGACATCGCTTCGGAATAAGGCATTCTCGGGAACGGAGTCTGGATCTCCACTCCAAGAATCTCCTTCCAAAGCTTCGCGATCGCCGATTCCAATATCGGAAAAAACGCCTCTTCGTCCATAAATGAAGCTTCGATGTCAATTTGCGAGAATTCCGGCTGGCGATCAGCGCGCAGGTCCTCGTCCCGAAAACAACGCGCGACCTGGTAGTAGCGATCCATCCCGCTGACCATAAGCAGCTGCTTGAGAGTCTGGGGCGATTGCGGCAAGGCGTAGAAAGTCCCCGGATTCAGACGACTTGGGACAATAAAGTCACGCGCACCCTCAGGAGTCGATTTGTATAAAATGGGCGTCTCGATCTCGAGAAAAGAATGCTGATCCAGATGGTTCCGAATAATCGAAAGCATTCTATGTCGGATCATGAGATTACGCTGAAGCGAAGGGCGGCGAAGATCCAGATAACGATACTTAAGCCGCAATGTCTCGGCTACATCAACATCATCCTCGATCAAAAACGGCGGGGTTTTCGCCTCGGACAAAATAGCGAGATCGGAGCAGGCGACTTCAAAAGCACCCGTGGCAAGCTTCGAATTCGTCATGCCCTCGGGGCGATGCCGCACCTTCCCTTTGCACCAGATCACATGTTCGGATCTCAACTTCCCGGCCATCTCAAAGGCCTCAGCACCGTGCGAAAGCGCTGGGTCAAAGACGATCTGGGTGATCCCGTATCGATCGCGCAAATCGGCGAACACCAGGCCGCCATGATCCCGACGTTTTGCGATCCATCCGCAAAGGGTCACTTCTTTTCCCAGATCGGATGTCTTCACTTCCCCACAGGTATGCGAACGAACTATTCTTTGCGCCATGACACGAAGCTAACATCCTGAAAACATAAAGGCAATCTTCTGGGAGGAGAATGGAGGCATATGGTTTGCTTTCTGGCGGATGAAAGGAAAAATCTTCATGCTGCGAGCGTCTATTCTGTTCTTCCTGCTCGGGCTAGCAGCAATTTTTTCCAGCATCACCAATACGCCGGGCGTTCCATTTGAAACCGCTCGGGCCGTCTTTTTTACGTTAACAGGAATGGCGATCTTCACTTTTCTCGTCGCATTAATACGGGGGCCTGAATTCAAGGGGTCTTTCGCGGCGCGGCCTGTTCAATTCCCACGTCCGGCTCCGGACCCGCGGCGCCCGGAAGATCGGGTACTTTGAGCAACGGCGCTTCGGCGATTTCCCGCCGTTCCTATTCAAAAAAAACAGTGGCCAATTCGTGGGAGGAAATCTGGGAGGCAGGCCCTTATTACGAGAGAATTTCGGAACTCCTCGAAGACGCTAAAAGCCACGTTATATTCGTCGGTTGGCAAATCGACTCCCGCCTGCCGATGCCCCGGCCGGTCCGACCGACCACTGCCCTGCTCGGAGCCATGGCGCCCCCACGCGAACGCCTGAAAGAAAAAGTGATTCGGTTATGTGAATCCAAACCGGATTTTCACGTGTATTTCCTGATCTGGGATCACTCATATCTTTACGTAATCGAACGAGAGCTCTGGCAAGGGCGTATCTGGGACGAAGTTCACCCGCGGGTTCATTTCATCTTCGATAATCGCCACGCCTTCGGCAGCTCGCATCATGAGAAAATCTGTATTATCGACGGGGTTACCGCCTTCTGTGGCGGCATCGACCTTTGCGACGAACGGTGGGATACCCCAAACCACTTCTACCATGATCCACGCCGATCTCTCGACTGGAAAGCCGAAAACCACGGGCCATATCACGACATGGCCGTTCAGGTGACCGGAGAAGCATGTATCGACATCCACCGGCACGTCGAAAGAAGATGGAAAGCCATTTCGTCCATCCCCTTTCCCCGCGCCGCAACAGATCAGCGCCCCTCGCAGGGACACCTGGTCTATATCAGCAGAACCGTCGCGAACGATCCGCCGGGCCGCCCCATCGTGCGCGAAATCGAATTTTTGTTTCGCGACCTGATCCAGGCGGCAACAAAACGCATTATTCTCGAAGGACAATATTTCTGGTCCACGGAGATGAACGACCTGCTGATTACAAAACTCCAGGAAATGCGGGGAACTGGTTTCGAACTCATCATCATCTTATCCGAACTGCGCCAGGTGAAGTCTTTCACCCGTGTCATGGCCCAACACCAAATGAAGCTGCTGGAACAGCTTCGCACCGCAGCCCGAGTCACCGGCACCCGGCTGATAACCGGAGTGCCTTATGTGGCGGGACATCAGGCGGCAACCGGCTCGCCCGCGGGCGGCATCAAGCCCATCTACGTACATTCGAAAGTACTCGTCATCGATGATCGTTACCTCAGCATCGGGTCAGCGAACTTCGCGCGACGCGCTTTGCGCGTCGACACCGAACTCACGCTGACTCTCGAAGCAAAAAACGTTGCCGACCGGTCACATATTCGAAGATTCGCCGACCGGGTATTAACACATTGGAAGCTCTCGGACAGGCGACCAGTGAATACAGACGTTTTCGTCCGCCCGTCGAAGCCCACTATCGATCTCTATTTCAGGAATTGGCGGCATTGGTCGATTCCCCTCTCCCCGTTTTTTGATCCGCTTGTGTCCTGGTTTCAGCCGTTTCGCTGGCGTTTTCGGCGGCTGTCTCGCCAACTCTTCGTGGCACCGAACGCATTTCGGCTTTTTCTGGCCTGCGAGGCGGCGGCTTTTCCGGTCACTTATCTGATTGCCGCCAGCACCCTTCCGTTCAGTTCCATTATTTTCTACAGCAGCCTGACAGCAGCGCTCCTGGTTTTTCCGGTGCCGTTTTTTGCCGTCACGGTGCTGGCGTCCTTTCAACTCGGAGTTGATGAGGCCGCTCGCATTATCCTCCCCAGTTTCTGGATCGCCTCACTTTTCGGATACGCGATCACACGCATATTCCCGCTTCAGGCGCGCTCTTTTTACGATCAATCACGGCGCGGACTTGCCGACGAGCGGCTGGGCGTCAGGACGTTTCGGTTCTTGATGCGGTGGATTGCCGACCCGCGCGTTAGCCTGCAATCCAAGATTGCTTATGAAGGGTTTTATTGTGTACCATTCCCATGGTTCGTCTTCGCAACCTGGATCGTGCTCCCAGCGTGCATCTATGTACTCTGCAAACTGATCGCGGTGCTGGTGCCACCGGCTCTGATGACCGCACTCGGGGAGAACGCGCCGGCCGCGATTGCCGCGCTGCTGGTTCTGAAAAATTGGCAGCTCCGGCAAATCTGGACGAAACGAAATTTCGGGAGATCTTCGGGTCGGTATGCAAAAGAAACGTCTCAAGGTACTGACATATAATATCCATAAGGGATTCAGCTCGGGAAACCGGCGTTTCGTCCTCAGTCGCATTCGTGAGGCGATCCACTCGGTTCATGCCGATCTCGTATTTCTCCAGGAAGTCCAAGGCGAGCACGATTTGCACAAACAGACGATCCAGGAATGGCCGACCGAGCCGCAATTCGAATACCTCGCCGGCGAACTCTGGCCACACTTCGCCTACGGGAGAAACGCGGTCTATTCGAACGGCCATCACGGAAACGCGATTCTCAGCAAGTACCCGATTCTCTTCTGGGAAAATATCGATATTTCAAATAATCGCTTCGAACGGCGCGGACTGTTGCACGTCATGATCGACGTTCCCGGGAAAACAAAGCCGGTTCACGCGATCTGTGTTCATTTCGGCCTCTTTGAATCGGACCGGCGCGAACAGATCAGCCGGCTTTGCGCCCGCATCGACTCACACGTGCCGCACAACGAACCCCTGATCATCGGCGGTGATTTCAACGACTGGCGGCTGCGCGTCTCGAAGCTCCTCGGCGACAGACTGAGCGCCCGCGAGGCTTTTCATTCTTTTCACGGTAACCACGCGCGCACATTTCCGAGTTGGCTGCCGGCCTTGCCCCTGGACCGGCTCTACTATCGCGGGATGAGCATCGAGAACGCGAAATGTTTCACCGGGAAGCCGTGGAATGTCCTGTCGGATCACGCTGCACTTTGGGCGGAGATGGTCGTTTGATTCGAAGTTTGCGCTCAAGCCGCGCGTGACGAGGCGGCAAGTTCGAGAATGTTCGCCAATTCCTCGAGTGTATACGGCTTGGCAAGGAACAGGGCACCCGGAAGATGTCGTGCGCGATTTTCACCTTCCTGAACCGCGGACACCACGATCGTCGGCGGAATACGTCCGAACTTATCCCGAATCGCCTGATAAACTTCTTCACCGCTCATCCCTGGCAGACTCAGATCCAAAAGCATGACATCAGGCCAGGTCGTTTCCAAATATTTGAGCGCGTGCTCGCCATCGTCCACGAGATCGGGTTGATGATCGTAGGCCTCGAGAACCATACCGAGCGTCTCACGAACCGAAGGATCATCTTCTACAACTAAAACCCTCATTCATTGCTCCACGTTTTTTATTCTGAAAACTTCTAAGTACGTCTGCTGCGCAGGCAAACTCGACAAGTACAATGGAGCAAGCTTTTTGCATATTTAGCGCCAAAAGGCCATATGTTTTTTGGGCGTTTGAGGCTCGTTCATCAGCCGTTGTTTAAACCCCCGGGAATAATTGGACACGGGATGCTCCATTGTAAATTTCACTGAATAATATGCGAGGTTCCAAAATGATGAAGATCAGATTTGAAGATGATTCCTTAGGACGCATGAGCGTTCCCGCAGAAGCCATGTACGGCGCACAAACAGCCCGTGCGCTCGCGAATTTCCCCATCTCAGGCCTATGCGCCTCACCAGCTCTGATCAGGGCGTATCTGCAAATTAAACTCGCCGCAGCGCGGGTTAACAAGACCTGTCAGGTCCTGCCGGAAGGGATCCCGGAACAGATCGTACGCGCAATACAGCAGATTCTTTCTTCAGAACAGAGCTGGAGAGACCTCTTCCCCGTTGATGTCTATCAGGCGGGGGCCGGAACAAGCCAAAATATGAATATAAACGAGGTGATCGCGAATTTCGCAAACCAAGGGCGCGGCAAAGGAGAGGGATCGGTGCCCCTCGTCGCCGTACACCCGAATGATCATGTCAATCGATCCCAGTCAACGAACGATACTTATCCGACGGCAATGCGACTGGCGTTACTCGAAAGTTCCAAACCACTGGTTGAGGAACTTCGAAAATTGGCCAAAGCGTTCCAAGAGAAGGGACAAGCTTGGGATAATATTCCAAAATCCGCCCGAACTCATCTTCAAGACGCCGTTCCGATCCGGCTCGGGCAAGAGATGACGGCCTACGGCATTACGGTCGAGCGCTGCGCTCGTTGGGTGGAAATCGGAAGAGATGCTCTCCGCGAACTCGGTATCGGGGGAAGCGCCGCGGGCACGGGCCTCACCGTGCCGGACGGATTCGCACCGGGAATGATCCAAGAACTCAAATCGCTCACGGGGGAGGAACTCTCACTTTCAGGCAATCTCTGCGAAGCCATGCAGTCTCAATCACCCGTTTTACTTTACTCCTCCATGCTTCGGATCATGTCAGTCGAATTGACCCGAATCTGCAACGATCTTCGTCTCTTGTCATCGGGGCCAAACACCGGGCTCGCCGAAATCATTTTACCCGCAGTGCAACCCGGTAGCAGCATTATGCCGGGCAAGGTGAATCCGTCGATTCTTGAAATGGCCAATCAGACCTGGTTCTCTGTTATGGGTTTCGACCACACGGTGGCGCTGGCTGTTCAGGCCGGACAACTGGAATTGAATGTCATGATGCCCATCATGGCCCATTCGCTTCTTGAGGCGACCCGAATAGCGACCCATGCTGCACGGGTCGTACGGCAAAAAGCCATTGAAGGAATGAGGCCCAACGAATCGCGGCTCCGCCGTTACTTTGAAAATACGCCGCAAATCGCCACCGCACTCTCGCCAAAGCTCGGTTATGAAGCCACGGCAAAACTCGTAACCGAAGCGACTGAAAGCGGAAGATCCGTCGTTGAACTCGTTCGTGAACGAAATTTGATCAAGAAAGGCGAACTGGAGTCACTGCTTGATGTTCGTCGGCTGACCGGAATCTGATTGCGCCTTGACCATCTGACCATTTGAACGCGGAATCACGTCTGGCATCTGGTCAATGGGGTTATCATAATCAGGGCCGTCCATTTCCGCTTCGTCCTCGGTTTCAAGTTCCGGATGAGCATCATTGGTACAACCCGGCTGCCCGGGCCCCTCGCCGATACGAACGTGCCAATGGTTCCGATGGCTTTTCACGTGACGGATAAACCGCCCGAATTTCTCCCAATCCGGGTCTCCCCTGGCCACTTTTGCAAGCTTTCGGATATGAGACCTGTCAAGAAACGCGACCTTCACGCAAGCGTAAGGGTTCTTGAATAACTGTTTCGCCAGCCACCAATTCGCGACCGGGTCGAATTGCCGATGGAAGCTCACGATCGAATCCTTATACGGTCGAGTCATGAGAAACCCGAGATCCACGTCCTGCCCCGTTGTGTGAGAAGCATGGCCCCTTCGTCCGACCCGTCCAGGCAAACATCCGCCCTTCGGAGCCGAGATATCTCCCACGATTAAACGAACACCCGCGTACTCGGGAGCCGAATATTGCCCCCCGACCTGACGCCCCACCCATTCCAGCATCCCGATCATCGCGTCCGTGCCGAAATCCACGCAACGAAACGGAGCTCGCAGACGGATACGATTCGAGGATGTCGGCACGATTTTTCGGCCTCGCGCGAGAAAGCCGTTGTTTACGGAACAGTACGACTGCTCTTCCCCGCGAAGCACCTGATCCGAAATGTAGGCCAGGACGTCATTCAACTTCCCTGACGCGACATTGTCGGCGTATTCACGTTGCTCGGTGGTCATTTCACCGCAGTAACTCGTCTTTCGGCGCTGCCAGGAACACCGATCCACCCGTCGCCTGCGCTTGAATTTCGGCGTACCGCAACAGTGATGTCCGTTGTAAGGAAACTCAGGATTCCATTCCGCGCAAAAGTCGAGCGTCGGGCCTTCGCCATAGAACTCACTGTTTGACCCCGTTCTTTTGGCCGAAACAGCCGGATCCGAGGACAAATTCGATGAGGAAGACCAGCCCACGAGCGAAGTCGCCGAATTCCGCCCCGGCCAGACCTTCGAAGCGAACGAATAATCAGTAACGAATTCAGAGCTAGGTGAGCTCGGTAGGAATTCGGGCTCGACTGAACGGGATTGGGCAGCTTCAAGCGTCGAGCATAATCCGGACAGAAACCCCGAAATCGTGATCACTCCCACGATGAAGGCCTTTGATGACAAAAATGAAATCTTCACTTGGAAACAATAGAAATTAAACAGGCGATAGTCAAGCGAACGGCACGCCGAAACCGTCAGAGATTCTTCACGTAGCGCAGCTGTTCTTCCAAATCCTCGGTTTCATCTTGCCAGTACTGATGCGACCCGAACTCCGGGAACGCAAGCGGAAATGCCGGATCGTTCCAACGACGCGCCACCCATGCGGTGTAATGAATATATCGCAAAGCACGGAGAGGCTCGATCAGCTTCAGGCCGGAAACATTGAAATCACGCATTTCGCGATAGCCTTCGAGCAGGATCGTACGCTGCCGTAAGGCTTCGTCATCCCTCCCGGGAACAACCATCCAGACATCCTGGACGGCGGGTCCCCGGACCATATCGTCAAAATCGACGAAGAACGGACCTTCCTTGTTCCACAAAAGATTTCCAAGGTGACAATCGCCGTGAATCCGATGAATCGGGGCCGCATCGAACCATGGCTGCACGCGACGGCAGATCTCCTCCGCTGCTTGCACATACCTCGACTGGAATTCGATAGGAATGAAATTACCCTGTAATAAGAATTCCAGCTCAGAAAGGCCGTAGGACACGGGACCGATGAGCACGCGATGCTCAGCTCGCCGCGAGGCTCCGACGTTATGAATCCGGCCAAGCAGCCTGCCGACCCTGCGAAGCTGTTCATCAGAAAGCTCTTCCGGGGCTCTCCCGCCCACCTTCGGAAATACCGCATAATAGATCCCGGCGTGCTCCATCTGGCGGAGAGTCGAACCGTCACTGAACGGCAATGGCGCGACGGCCGGGATCTCGGCTTCCAGAAGTTCCCGCAGAAAAGCATGCTCTTCCAGGATCTGCTCGCGGCTCCAGCGGCCCGGCCGATAGAATTTGATGACGCGTCTCTTTGCATACAGGGCAGCCTGCGGCAGATTGAAGCCGGCGGAGGTTTCCGGGACATCAACGGCATCTTCGATTTCGACGTCGTAAACGCGATTTTCGAAACTGTTCAACGCGAGAGCGCGTCCCGTGCACCGGAAGCCCGCGGATTCCGCGGCATCAAGCACCCGGTCAGGCGTAAGCTCGAAAAAGTAGCGCGTCTGATCCACTCCCGCGGACGGGCGCCGCGCGTCCATCACCCCGACCCCAAAATACGATCGACCGGAGTATCGAGTTTTTTGTCACGATTGCAGTCTTTGCAGGACGGAACGATGTTGCCCTTCACGCTCGAACCGCCACGCGCAAGCGGAACAATATGATCCATCGTCAACTCGTGTGCGCGGAACTTACGACCGCAATAATGACAGATCCCGCGGTTCAAAAGACTCAACCACCACTGGGTTTTTTTTAGCTTTTGAGCCTTTTCACGTTCTTTTTTGATCCTTTTCGGATCGGACAGTTCGGGATCGAGACTATAATACTGATCGCTTCGGCTGTTATCCGGCATCGGGACCTCATAGCATGTTCAAAGGACCATTGTCACCTAGCTACCCGGAGGCGACGCGGAAGCTTCGGCAAAACGAACCCGATCCGCGAACGTCCGGTCAAAGGTGTAAATATGGTAGCTGTGCCGAATCACCGAGCGTGCGACATTTCGCACCGGAATTCCCGAACGAGTCACGCCCTTTTCAACCCCACGATGGGCGTGCCCGTGAAACGCCGCATCCGCGCCCGCATTGTCGATCGCCTCTGCAAGAAGATAGCTGCCCAGAAAAGGATAAATCTCCCGCGGCTCTCCCTCCAGAGTACCTTCGACGGGCGAAAAGTGAGTCAGCACAAATCTGAAATCCGTATCCAGCTGGCTGAGTATCGAGCCGAGAAGCTGCGCCTGATTCCGGCCGTGCCGGGCAAAATCCTTCGTTTCCTGTTCACCGAATTCGGTGACGCAAGCACCGAAATACCCCCCGCCGAATCCTTTTAATCCAGCGATACCGATCCGGCTTCCCCTGATCGTGAAAACGGCGGACGCCCCCTCAAGCACCGTCACCCCCGCATCGGCGAGAATGGTCTCGATCTCTTTTTGCCGGTTCTGGTGAAAATCATGATTTCCGAAAACGGCGACGACCGGTAACGGCAGGTCCTCAAGATCCCGCGCGAGCGCCCGGGCTTCGTCCTCCGAGCCGTGATGGGTCAGATCACCGCAGATGAAAAGAAGATCCGCCTTCCCCTTCAGCCCGTCGAATGAAGTTGTTACACGTTCGTGTCCATAATGAAGATCCGCGACAGCGGCAATTCGAATCACGAGACCTTCTCCATGTCATCCGGCTCATGTACGGTCTGGACCTTGATCTGATTATCAATACTCTTGTCCGGCAGGAATTCCTGAGCAACCTGCTGAGCCGCGATACGACGTTCCGGAGAGCTCACCTCGCCTCTCA
Source organism: Bdellovibrionota bacterium (assembly GCA_035291325.1). GTDB lineage: Bacteria > Bdellovibrionota > UBA1018 > UBA1018 > UBA1018 > XYD1-FULL-55-31. The sequence goes on from DATDSK010000096.1 coordinate 16,786, forward strand.
GGATCAGGCGGTCGCCCTCGAGTTCGAATTGAACATCGAGTTCATTGGTCCTGGGATCTTCCGCAAAACGCTCTCGCAGGTGCCCCAAGCCGTATTCTCGATGAAAGGCATCCGACCAGACCCGGCTGAGCTTTTCCTCTCCGCGCGGCAAAGGTGCCGGAGAAGCCGGAGTGACCGCGCTCCTTTCGGCCTGCGGGGGTCTCGTCGCGGCATTTCCGAACACATCCTGGTACAAACGATGGATAACGAAATTCGGAACTCCGATGTCATTGGATTGCGCGTACAAAAGCAAGCTGAGTATCCGACGTGGAGCGCGTCGTGCCCGCCGGATCAGGTACTCCCAGTCGAGCCGTGCGTGAGAAAGCAACGCAATTGCATCATGCCAATGGCTCGGCGTCCATTCGCTGTGGGCGACCGCTTTTATAATGAGAAGGTCCTCGGGGGCGACCAGGCGAAGCCGCTTGCCGTGAAATTCCGCGATGGTCATTCGCTCGTACATCTCAGAGTCGAGGTAGATATCGCCTTTCGATTTGAAAATGACGTCCACGAGAATGTCTTCTTTGAAAGCCTTGTAAAGCCAGACCGGATCCGTCTTTTCAGTTCGGAACCCGTGCCTGGCCAGCGCTCTGAGCGATACTTCCGCTCCTTCCGGCGTAACGAAAAGATCGATATCGCGGGTCGTGCGCGGCCGGCCGAGGCCGCTTGAGGCGATTCCGCCTATAAATGCATAACGGACGCGCGCCTCTTCCATCGCTTCGACGACGTCCTCGAGCACCTTGTTAAAACGAGCCGCCGTTTCGGGATCTTCCGTTGACAGGCCTTTTTGCTGCTTTGCTGCCGATCCACCTTTTACAACTCGCATGATTCCCCGCTCTTTTTAGAACGTCGAACGCACGAACACCACGTCAACGAAGTATCAAAAGGCGCGCCAGTCGGATGTCACGGGAATACCGCTTGCACCGTCTGGCAGCATATACAAGCGAATGAAAAGCAGCAGACCTGTAACTCTGCACGGAGGGATTTATGCCAGATAGGCAGAATGAGGAAAAAACCACCGACCGCCACAACATTTCGAATGACGTGCAGCAAGACGAGGACAAGACTCCCGTCGGCAGCGGTCTACCGAATGCTGAAAGCGCTTCTCTCGAGGGAAGACCCGTCGAACGCCCTAAGGCCGGCGGTCGCCCTGGAGCGAGAGGCACAGCCGCGATGGATGAACAGACGCGCAAGGAAGTTGCCCGTAAAGGCGGCCTTGCCGTGTCACGCAACAAGCAGCACATGGCTGAAATTGGACGAAAAGGTGGCCAAAGCGTTTCAAAAAACAGGGAACACATGGCAAACATCGGACGAAAGGGAGGTGCCGCTTCGCGCGGGCACAGAGGATCATAAATCGATCGTCATACCTTCATAGGCAAACGACCAGTCGACTTCGTGAATTTTAGTTCCGGAGCGCCGGGCTGAAGTCAGCTGATTCTGGTAGTAGCGCATGGCTTGGGCTTGAGCGACGGCGATTTTGTCGTCCGTAGAAGCCGGATCATGATGCATGAAGATGACGCGTTTTATGCCTTCGCGGATGGCGATGTCGAGGCCGAGAGAAGCGGCCGCGTGGCCCCAGTCAACTTTCTCGATGGTTTCCATGAGTGTGTACTGGGCATCGAAAAGCATGAGATCAAGATTCTGGTAAAGAGGGAGATCCTTGCCTAGCTGTTCCGGCGTCACTCGAGTGCATTCGGTATCAACGCAATGGGCGACAGCTTTACCGCCCCTTTCAAAACGATATCCCCAGCATGGATCCGGATGGTCGAGCTGGTACGGGGTAACGCGAACGCCAGCCAGATCAAATGGCTTTCTGGGCTCAAGCTGGTGATATTCGATTATGGAGCCCAGCTGTTCGAAGGCGACCGGAAAAAACGGCTTTCTGAATAGCGTCCGAAAGATCTCCGGCAATTCCGGTTGAACCGCGTACACGTGTATCCGGTTTCCGGGAATGAAGATGGGGGTAAAGAACGGCAGCCCGATCAGATGATCCCAATGAAAATGCGTAAAAAGAATGTGGACCTCGCCGGAACCGGTTCCGCACGGACCTTTCATCATTTCATAGCCAAGAGGACGGATGCCGCTACCCGCATCAACAATGAGCTGACCGTCAGATGTTTTCACTTCAAGACAGGACGTATTGCCGCCGAACCCTCCCAGAACGTGCTGAGGAAGACTCAAGAAAAAGGAATCCAAATCGGACCGATGCTTAGCGTCATGATCAAAAAACCGATTAAACAACTCGCGCACGTGCTTTTCGACAGCGCCCGGGGTCGCGGGGGCCGGGATGGTTCCCCTAACGCCCCAGATCTTAAGTGACATCGAGGGATCCCCGGAACGCTGGGTTACGCTTTTGTTATGATTTTGCTTGGATGTCATCGATTTTTCGCGGGGTTAACTTACACTTGGGGGCCTGACGATCGCCGCTCCGAGCAGCACAATGATTGAGAAAAACAGCACATGCCAAAGCCGTCGAATAGGAGCGCATGCTTGATACCTTGGAAAAATTATAACAGCAAAATTCGTGGGCGCATCCGAAATCACTCGACCCGACCTAAAGTTTCAAGAAATTTCGAACTTCTGAAAGGAGTTGGCAAAAGACACCGTGCCGCGTTACTTAGGGACCACTATGAAACGTGGACGTCCAAAGGGTCGCTCTCGCGACCGCCGCTCGTTTGGTCCTTTAGGTGACTTGATTCGTAAGAACCGGCTCGATAACGGGTATGGTCTTCTTGATGTTGCCAAAGCTTGCGAATGCTCTGTTCAGTTTGTTTCCAATATGGAACACGGACGCGCGCCGCTTCCCTGGGAAAAAGTTTCCCAGCTCGCCGCTGTGCTGAAGATCCCGGTCGAGGAACTCCAAGCCGCGAATCTTGCAATCCGATCTGATTTTAACTCCTTCGTCAGGACGTCAAAAGGAAAGCAACCGAAAGCGACACCTTCAAACAAAGGTTCCGGAACGGCTTCGGCGGTGGCATTCGTGGCGTGCGCGGCCAAAGATGAGCAACTCCGGCAGGTGATCCAGCGTTACCAGATCGCCACTCCTGAAATCCGAAAACGTTTCGTCCGCGCGGCGATGCAGATTCTCTGATCTTGATCGAAAACCGTCGAATACCACTCCGAGTTTGCGCCCAATCCGAGGTAACAGGTAAAGGTTTGTAACGGACCCGAATTTCCCATCATTTCCATCCAAAAACCGCCACCTCAGCGGGCGCACCGGAACCCGGCGGAGTTGAGCGAGACCGACGGCCCGTAGAACAGATAAGAGGCGAACACTCCGGCGTCCGCAAGACTGGACCAGCTGCCGCCGCGAAGAACAGCGCCACCGGCGAGGTTGATATACGATTTGCCCATCCCCCAAATCAGTGCGTTTGCTTCATAAGTGCCTGAC
>DATDSK010000097.1:0-2759 GCA_035291325.1 Bdellovibrionota bacterium
CTCGCTGAGAGGGACATTAAAATCCACTCTCATGAACACTTGCTTTCCCGTAATATCGAGATCCCGAATACTCTTGATCGAAGTCGCTGTTTCGGCCATTTCCTTACAGCCCTTTTCGAGCCATGAAAGCCGTCAGATCCAGCATTCGCGCCGAGAATCCCGTCTCGTTGTCATACCAAGACAGCACTTTCACGAGATTGCCGTTGATGACCAGCGTCTGGTCGGCGTCAATCGTCGAGCTCTGGGTGCTTCCGTTGAAATCGATCGAAACCAGCGGTGCCGTGGAAAAGCCAAAAACGCCCTTCATCGGGCCTTCGGCGGCTTTCTTGAACACCGCATTGATTTCTTCCTTCGTGGTCGACTTCTTCAGCTCACCGGTGAAGTCCACCAGGGAGACGTTCGGAGTCGGAACGCGGACGGCCAAGCCATCGATCTTGCCCTTCAGCTGCGGGATAACAAGTCCCACGGCCTTGGCCGCGCCCGTCGTGGTCGGAATCATCGACATGGCCGCGGCGCGCGCGCGACGGAGATCCTTATGCGGGAAATCGAGCACGTTTTGATCGTTCGTGTAGCTGTGAACCGTCAACATAGTTCCGCGGACGATTCCAAAATTGTCATCGAGCACCTTACAAAGGGGAGCGAGACAATTCGTCGTGCACGACGCGTTCGAAACGACGACGTGTTTGGAAGGATCATAAGTATTTTCGTTCACGCCTACGCAAAGAGTGGTGTCCGCGTCCTTTGAAGGGGCGGAAATGATAACTCTCTTCGCACCCGCCTGAAGATGGAGCCCAGCCTTTTCCTTTTCGGTGAAAACGCCCGTGCACTCATGCACGAAACTCGCGCCGAGACTTCCCCAGGGAAGCTTCGTGGGATCCTTCTCTGCCGTAATCTTGATCCGGCTGCGGCCGAGGATCATCGTATCGCCTTCCATGCGAACATCGGTGTCCATCGTTCCGTGAACCGAATCATATTTCAGCAGGTGAAGCATCTGCTCGGGCTTGCCGAGATCGTTGATGCCAACGATCTCAACATCGTCCCGCTTCGCAGCGAGTCGAGCAACGATGCGACCAATTCGACCAAAGCCATTAATTCCAATTTTTATAGTGTTTGCCATGTTTCCCAACATAGCCTCACCGAAAAATCGTTCCAACTAAAAAGTAATGGCAGAGAGCGCTATTTCTGGCTGTTTTGCGCGAATTGTTTAGCGCGGAAACGATCGACGTCAACGCTCAACTGAAGACGCTCATAGCCTTTCAGCCAGGAGCCGATTTGCAGCACGGCGCGAGACGACTTCTCTCGGTTCCGGAGCAGAATCGCCGGACTCTCAAGTTTGGAGAAGTTGGCATTGCGGCAATTCATTTCTAACGTGACGGGTTCCGATCGGAGATCGCCCTGGAGGTTCTTCAACGTGCAGACCGCCTCGCAAGCCCGTTCTGACCGTATCTGCGCGATCCACTCTCTCCCGGTTTTTTCAAGCCCTATGAGGAATCTTCCCGTCTTTTGGCCAGAGCCGAATTTGGCCGCGAAATACAGCCTTTCAGGTTCGGAGCCACAATGCGTTCCGGCCAGGCTGGAAATCGGCAGGAGTTCCAAGGAAAACGTCAAGACAAGGAACAGGGAGAGCTTGAAGCATCGGTCTTCCATAACCACCTCTTCAGAATCATGTCGCACCAGCACCATGCCGGGCGTGCTCTAGAGAGCTTTCAAGAGTCATGCCGCGGTATGTTATGGATTGTTCCAGCAAAGTGACCCGTGGGACAAATCGACTCCGGGGTCATTTAAGATGACGGCTACTCACAAACGGTACTGAGCGCCAGAGACCTGAGTTCGTCCCGCTTTTTTAGAATGGCTTCTACATCCAACTTTGATCTACGGACCAGCTCTTCCAGACGACTTTCGGATACGATATCCCGGACATACTGCAGGATATGGTAACATTCTTCCTTTGAAAGCGGAGGAATCGGAAGGCCTCCTCGCGGATCAAGTTGATTTTCGGCGACCAAATAGCGCTCACGGCACTTCTCGACGAGACTGCCCATCGCGGCAATCAGCTCGAGGGAACGTTCAATCAAGGCCGCGTTCATCTCAAGCGTGATCGCGTGAGAAATGGCGCGGTTCACCGTGTGCCGGAAATGAGCCCTCATGAAGGGTTTCTCAATCAACCCGGAAACTCCCAGCTCCAGGGCGCGTACCGCATGATCTTTTTCGGCATATCCGGAAACAATGACCACCGGTTTCGCGATATTCCTCTTCCGGAGCTCCGTAATTAGCTCAAGCCCGCTCATTCCGGGCATATTGATGTCCGTAACAAAAAGATTGGGGACCTGATCGGTTGCGAGTGCATTAAGAACATCCTGTGCACGCTCGAAGCACCGGACGCGGTAGCTATCCTTCAGGATGTCGGCGTAGCTTTCCGCAAGGTCAAACTCGTCATCAATGATCCAGATTTTTTGAGGGTCCATATGAATTCCAACTCTTGTTGTTTAGACGCACCGATCATATACGTCGAAACAGCAAGAATTTGGTTTAATTTTTATTAACTTGGCGGTCGACCGCAAGGGATCAGGGGAGCCAATCAAAAATATCAAGGAGTGCCCCGAAAATGACGAAACGGTAGAAGATGAGTGCTCCCGTTTCTTCCAATAACGAGTCGCGATTCTGCGATCAGGCCAGCTACTCGGACCTGTTTTTCAGGCTCCTCGATACCGTATTACTGCTGGACTCTGAAACTTATCAAATTCTTGACATGAATGACG
>DATDSK010000098.1:0-16021 GCA_035291325.1 Bdellovibrionota bacterium
ACGCATTCGAAGTCATCGGGAAATGGATTGACCGATATCACAACGAAAGGCCGCATCAGGCGCTGGGATACCTCACGCCGACGCAGTATGCGGGGAAATTAGCGGCCTGAGTTGTCCAAAAAGTGAGGGGACACTACACCCGAGCGTAGGGATCGAGCGGATGGTTCGCTAAATGATCGAGCGTGGCTTGATACTTAGCTTTGAGCTGGAGGTAGCGACTTTGGGCCTGTGTGATTCGACTCTTGGATCGGTACACGAGAAACCCTATCAATGCGATCACGACCGCGATCAGAAAAATTCTAAAGCTATCCAGTCCGTCAACCATAGTCATCTCCTCCTTACAGACTCACGAGGTCGCCGATGAAGCGCCCATATTGGCAAAACAGGTTGAGGTCGAAGCCCGCCTGGTATCGGATCACGTCGGCGCTATCCGACGGAGCTTCTTTCACCGTCGTGAATTTCTTGAAGTAGGCCGTCCACAACTTGAGCCGGTCTTCGATCGCGGCTTTCGCGGAAAGCGTCGCTTTGGGCTGCTTATCTAGTGGCAGCTCTGGGCGCGGGGCGGGTTGAGTGTAACCGTATGCCTGGATTCTTCCGTCGTAGTCTTTCAAGCCCCAAATCCTTCCCTGAACTGAGTCGGGGATCATCATTGTGAAATAGGACATGAAGAAATTGCTCTCAAAGTTAGAAGCCGTCATGTCGTGTTTGAGCTTCTTCGCTTCGGATACCGGGAGGAGGTAGATCGGGCTATCATACCCGGGTTGGAAGTAGGCCATACTTGGAATAGGGATCGGATCGTCGGGCATCCGAGTGATCGAGCGAATCGAGTTCCAGAAGTCGGAATAGTCGGCGCTGCGGTCAAGTAGCGCCTTCACATGGCCGGGGGTTTCGCTACTGGCCGCAAGGAAGTAGTTAGGGCGTTCGACCGGAGCCCACTGGGCCGTGTCGCCCGGAAAGGCCGTCCGATAATAGAAGAGAGCGATGAACTCAGCCTTTGCCTTCTCTTGATAGCTCTTCTTGAACGTCGCACCCTCATCGACGGGGGTGCCCGGAGGAAGCTTGGGGATGGGAAGAATGAAGCTTTTCTCGATCGCTCGGGCCTGCCTTCCTGAAGAGCAATAGTAGGCGAACGTTTTCTTGGCGAGATTGAAAAGTTTTGCCTTTTCGTCGCCAGTACCGCTCCTGGCGATTTCTATGAGTGCTTCCGCCCCTTTGGTTCCGAGCGCGGATACGGTTTCATGTCTCTTGGCGGCCTCATCCCCCCAGACGAGAGTAACCGCGAGAAGGGGGAGGGCTGTGACGACGCACCAGCTAGAGTGGATCGAGAATAACTTGCACAGCTTCATGAATGTCTCCTCCTTCAAGTGTCATGGACTTGGTCTGGTATCCGCTGGCGCGGATGATGACCTCGTGGTCCCCTGCTTCAACGACCACCGAAGTAGGGTTCTCCTTGCACTCCACAACCCGAGGCTTCTCCCCACGAATTAGGATTGACTCGCACGGCGGAATGCTCGCAAAGCTGATCACTCGTCGCTGGTTGACGCGTGGTGCTCGCTGCTCCGGTAACTTCCGTTCGCGGACTTCGCTTAGATCGGTGCGCTTGTTATGAGTGGGCGGTGGATTCAGTTTAGTCGGCTTCGAGTGGGCCTTTGAAAGATCGAACCGGCAAAGGAGATAGGTCCGAAACGCTCCATTCAGCTCTTCGGTCTCCTCTCGGTCGATCTGACAGCGGAGGCCCGACACGGCTTTCGATTCGCTGACTTCTTGGTGAAATCCAACGCTCCGCTCAGTCTCGATACTCAAGCTCTTGACCTCTATAGAGGTGGATAGCTCATGACTCGCAGAGCTTTGACAGCTTTGAATCGCCTCATGTTTTGCCACGTCCATTGACGGCCCCGAACCAGAGCAAACGACCTTGAGGATAGCTCCTGATCGCTGCTGGGTTGCCGACTTAGCCCACTCTGGCATGGCCGACCATGCGTTGATCGGCGCTAGAAAGAGAATGATGGCGAGAGTAGCCCCTACGCGCACAGTCACTCTTTGGCGGGAGGGTTCGCGTTCGTGAACTGATCCCAGTGCGAATCGACCTTCTTGGCAAAATCAGCCGAGAGTCCGCCTTTGCCTTGAGCCCTACGAATTGCGTCCATAATGGCGGCCTTAAAGTCAGATTCGGGCATCGAGACCGTGGAGAAGACGCGGTAGATGGTTGTGCGGTTTCCCGAATCCGATGTAGTAGCGACCTTCTCCCAGTACCGCTTTCCAGGCCGGAGCGAATTGGTGGTCAGTTTGGCGGCTTCCGCACCGATGTAGCGGGCTTGGGTCGATCCAATCGCGGTACCTTCTTCCGCGTTTTGGAAGATAAACTCAAGGCGCTGCTCGATCGCACTGGCGATGCCAGCTTTAGCGGAGTTCTCCGCGATCCGGTATGCCGCTTCGACGCGGTGGTCGGAGGGAATGGTGGTCTGACCGAGGTTTGTGACAGTGCCGGACTCTATCTTGAATGGCTCGGACTCGTGGAGCCATCCCGGACGTGAGGAGAGATCGTCAATTCGTGCGACGACCCGGTCGGGCGTGTTCTCGGGTGTCGATACCGTCGGTGCGGAACTGCAGCCGACAATCAGCAATACTGAGAATGCAAGGGCGAGTCTTTTCATAGTCCTTCTCCTTATTTATTTTTCTTCCGATCAGTTGAGCCTCGAATTCGCCGAAGTCGGACCTCGAAGACTCCGCCGATCCAGCCGTCCCGAATAAAGCTTTCCATGTCCTCGTCCGAGTTCAACGTGCTCCAGTCGTCTTTGCTCCGAGAAAGATCAGCAAAGCAAAGCGCGTCAACGCTCACGTCAAGTACGTTGGCGACTTGCTTCACTTGGTCGAGCTTTCGGGGTTCCGCTCCCGACAACCAGAGCGAGATGACCTGCTTTGATACGCCCGACTTTCGGGCGAGCTGAGTCGCTGTCATGCCCACGCGGTCGAGCATGAGGCGCAAGTTTTCCTTTAAACGCATCTCTTTTATAATCGCCCGATTGTTGAGACTGGTTAACAGGGAGTCAAGTTTGGCCCGCATAAATCAACCTCACTTGACTACAGGTCAATCTCGCTTGACTGAAGTATCCGAGCGACGATGAGTTCAGCATGGCTTGCGCTCCTTGGCGTCGCAGTGCTCCTTCCAAGTCGGGAGATGAAACTTCCCGTTCAGCTCGCGGTAGATATCCGTGGCGATCGGAAGAAGCGCACGCAGACAGTGGTCCTGGTAGATCGGGTCAATCGAAGCGAGATGCCATCTTGCGACGAGCCCAAAGCACCGTTCATAAATCCACGCGACCTTGACCGGGACGGAGAGGCGCTTGTTCATGCGCAGTACGAGGTCGCAGAAGTCTTTCGAGTGCTCTTCCGGGATTTCGCTGATGAGGACTTCGGCGAAGATCACGGGAAGAGGATTTCCAAGCGGCTCTTGGCTGGGCTGCCAGTTAATGGAAATAATGACCAGAAATTCCTGATACGGAAACCGATAGGTCACGTCCCGAACCGACTTATAGAGTCCGTTGGGCTGAACCGACTTTACGTCGCGCAGGGAAAGACCACCGTCGAGCATGAATTTGTCGAGCCTAGCTTCCATCTCTGAAACGCGCTTCTTGACTGTCGCGGGATCGACGATGACCTCAAGCCCAGCCGCAATACCGCTACCTGGCTGGAAGCGTGGATTGAGACGATGACGAGCGTTTTCTTTCTCTGTGCGAGCGTCGAGTACGGCGTGCCCTTTGACCAGCTTCTCCTCATAGTTTTCAGCCCTCACCGATGCGATCAGCTTCTCAATCTCGGCTTTGGTTTGTTCGCGCTCGGCGCGGTCGTACTCTCTTTCCTCGTCGCGGAGGATGGTCCTGATCTCGGGCAGAAGGTCGGGGGCACAAACCTCGTCGCTAAAACGGATTGCGATGTAGTCCTGATCCCAGTCAACATCCGTGACATGAGGGACGCTCCTGATTCGAGCGCAGATTATTTTAGCTCGCTTGTTCTGAAAGCTTTCTTCCCACTGCTCTTGCGTCTGATCCTGGGGAAAGTTGATGTAGATGGCCGCCGTGATGCGGTTCTCGGGCGGTGTGAATTCATCGAACGGCTCGGCGGGTAGGTATTTGACCGAGGAGTATTTGAAATGGGTCATGAACAAGCACCCTCTAACTTTCCGTCCCTAAAACCTTACGGGACAATACCAGACTAAATTAGTATATGACTTGAGTCAAGTATGTTCGTATGACTTCCGATATGACTTTATGAGAAGATGGAAAGGACCATTAGGAGATAATGAATATGGCAGCACGATCGAGCGCGAAGGAGATTTTTAAGCGTGTAGTCGATAAAAAGACCGACATTGTAGATCGCACAGGTCATACGTTTAAACTCAGCAAGAAGCTTGTGAAGGACTTTAAAAGGCTCTGCAAAGACGAAGGTGTCTCAATGTCCGAAGTGATAGAAGAGTTCCTCTCCGATCTCCTGGATGCTAAAAGTCAAAAGTAATGAATATTATTAGTCATACAGCGAGTCATACAAAAATATGACTATTTAGGTAGACTATAATGACTTTGTGCGTTATTCTGGTTTTATCAAGGAGATTACCAGATGACGCCAATCACTGCCGAACGCATGTCCGTTTGTGACCTTGAGGTCGCCGAGCTTATCGCTATGAGGGACACTTTCGCCGCGCTCAAGCGCCGTATGGAGCTGCTTGAACCGCACCTGGAGTCGAAAGAGGCCGCGATCATATCCAAGATCGAAGCTGGTGCGGACACGTCGCGCTGCCGCTACAACCTCGAAGTGAAAACCTCGAATCGAACCTTCCCTTCTTGGAAGGAGGAGTTCATTTCGCGCTTGGGGAAGGACGAGGCCAACATCGTCGCTCTCAACACACCCCAGCGCGTCTACAAGAAGCTTCTCGTCGGCTGACCGTCGCTATCCAAGTCCATTTCTAACGAAGGGAGAATTTGTGGCCCATCTTTTAGAGAGCATGTTTTTTCGGCACGAGACGCCCTGGCATGGCCTCGGGGTGAAGATCGAAGAAGCCCCGAGCACGGAGCAAGCGATCGTTCTGGCTGGCTTGAACTGGGAAGTTGGCAAGAAGACACTGGTCACCCAGGATGACCAGCAAGTTGTTCCGGCTTTCGCTACATATCGGAAGGCTGACAACAAGGTGCTTGGGGTCGTCGGTCCCAAGTACGAGCCCCTTCAAAATCGAGACGCCTTCGCCTGGTTCAATCTGCTCGTAGAGTCGGGTGACGTATCGCTCGAAACGGCGGGATCGCTCAAAGAGGGAAAACGTGTTTGGGTTCTCGCCGCGATCAACCGTGACCCAATCGAGGTCGCCAAGGATGATATCGTCAAGAAGTACATTTTGCTCTCGAACAGTCACGACGGCACGCTGTCCGTTCGTCTTGGGTTTTCGCCCATCCGCGTGGTCTGCAACAATACTCTGACCCTTGCCGAAAGCGATAAGGCTGGTAGCGAGCTAATCCGCGTCCGTCACTCGAAGCGGACTAGTGAAACTCTCGAAAAACTCCGCGAAGTGATCAACGTCGCCGACCGTCAGTTTCAAGCGACGGCGGATCAGTGTTACAAGCTCCTGGCGAATACCCAGATTAACGCTGAGGACTTGCGGAAGTACATCAAGCTGGTCATGGAAATGCCGATGGACAAACCGCTCTCAAAGCCAGCCACCCAGACAGTGGAATTGATCGAGGAGCTGTTTCAGGCAGGACGGGGAAACGACCTTCCCGGAGTGAAAGGATCTTACTGGGCGGCGTATAACGCAATCACAGAAAATCTGTCCTATTTTAGAGGACGAAATCAGGATTCGCGGCTCGACTCGCTTTGGTTTGGTGATGGTGCTCAGATCAATCGCTCTGCCCTAGCAATCGCGGCCAGGATGGCGGCTTGAGGAGGTGACATGGGAAATCGAAAGGCCATCCTCTATCTTCCTCCCTATGCTCACGAGCACGACCGACTTAAGGAGCTGGAGGGCAAGCTCACTGCCGAGGCTCGTAAGCTCGGCATCCGCGAAGTTGTCGATACCATCGTCAAGAAGATAAAACCTGGAGACCTTCCCCTTGGCAGCATTGTCGTCACGGATAGCAGCGCGAGGCTGGGGCGAAAAGTCGGCGAGGCCGCCGCGTGGCTTGGGGCAGCTCTTCAGCGCGGCATAAACGTAATCATGCCGGGATACTTCACTCTTCAAACCACCGATCCGACCTATCACAAGGTCGCGGCGGTGCTGGACACACTGAACCGAACGGCAAACCTGCACAGGGCTAAGCGCGTTAGTGAGGGCGTTTTTCTCTCGCGTCAACGCGGAGTTCCAGTTGGGAGACCCCCGTTGAATGAGCAGACTCGTGACCTCATTGTCGAGACCTACGCAAGGATTGGAAGCGTTCGAGGCTCCGTCAGATCGTTGAGGGCGAAGGGAGTTAATGTGGGCCGATCCTCCGTCCAAAGGGTTCTGGCTGCCGTGAAAAAGGACAAGGGCGGTGACAAGTGAAGTCACCGTTCCGTGTTGCCACATACTCAAGAGTGAGCACGGACGACAAGGGGCAGCGTCCCGAAATCCAGCGGGATGAGCTTCGCCGGTTCTGCGCTGCTCGCGGCTGGGAGATCGCTGAAGAGGTCATCGACCACGGCTACAGCGGTGGGACCGACGACCGCCCCGGACTCAAGAAGCTGCTCAAGATGGTCAGGAGTCGTCAGGTGGATGCGGTGGTCGTCGTGAAGCTCGACCGGCTCTTCCGTAGCCTGAAGCATCTTGTGGCCTCGCTTGACGAGTTCCAAGCATTGGGTGTTCTGTTTTGCGCCACCGCCGATGCGATCGACTACAGTACCCCGTCTGGTCGCCTGTTCGCACAAATCCTTGGCTGCCTTGCGGAGTTTGAAAAAAGTCTCTTAGTCGAGCGTACCAAGATGGGACTCGCCTACGCCCGTAGTCAGGGGAAGCGCCTTGGACGCCCTCCGAAGCATGACCCAGAGACCATTCGCCAGCTTCGAGCGTCGGGACTCAGCTACCGCGCTATTCAGAAAAGGCTCGGCGTCTCGATGGGCACCATCACGGAGGCTATTCGCGGCGCACGGAAAACGTCCTCCGAAGTGGCACATAAAACGCCAAAGAAATCAGGTGACGGTCATGACTAGGAAGCACGTTACTAAACCGTCCGTATATCGAGCGGGTACGGGCGCAATTGTTGCGCTTGGGAAGGACTTCGTTCAACGGTTTCGTGGCCAGCCGGACTTGATCGCCGCTGTGCCCGATCTTCACGGCTATCCACTTGCTGCCAGAGCCGCCGCCGAGGTTATCGAGGCGCTCGGGCTCCGAGCAGTTTTTTTGGGCGACTATTCGGATCGCGGACCCAGTTCCCGCGAGACGATCAGGGTGTTGAGGGAGGCGAAGGCGGAAAATCCCGGCTGGCAGTTTTTGATGGGCAATCACGAGGCCATGCTTTTGAACGCCATCAGGACTGGGCGTGAAGTTATGCCTCAAGAGAATTCTGCCTACGAGGAATATGAGCGGAAATTGCCAGAAGAGGATGTGCAGTTCCTGCTATCGCTTCGACCGTTCTACAAATCGAGATTCTTGACGTTCGTCCACGCGGGGGTTCCCAATCCACAGCGCCCCGTTGAAAAGCATAGCATCGACGAATTGCTTTGGCAGCGGACCCACAAAGACTTTGGAGGTAAGGCGGTTGTTGGTCATACGATCGTCGAAGAACCTCGTGAAACACATAACTGCATCGAAGTTGAGACTGGGCTTTGGTCCAGTGGCATTTTGTCGATTGGATTGGTCAGCGATGCGCCGGGAGTCAAGCGTCGATTGAGAGCGGTGATTCGGATTTCGTGTGAAGGAGACGTGCTCGATGCCCAGACTCTTGCTTGAGAGACGAGACAGCCCATGCCCTACCGTTTTTCGGGGTCTTTCTGGCATGAATTGCGCAGTTGGCGGCAGGGTTTAGGGTGTCTCGTCTCCATTATTGCAGCCTCATTAGGACCGCAAAGTTTTGGCGTTCATGCGCCCAACGAACTCCAACTCAAGCTGGAGCCCGATGAGCACTGCAATTAATCTTTGGCCTTCAAATGAGCGCGACCGTCTTTGATCGTGAGGTCGAACTGTGAAATGACTGGAATCCCGATTACGGTGAAGTCTGCATCCGTCAGGCTGCACTCCGTGTCCGGGAAGTTCTTGTCGCCGATGCGGAGGTTAACCGTGCCTACGTCGTGCTTTATGGAGGAGCCGTCGATGACGGTCGTATTTTTCTGGCTACAAACCTTTCCGCCCATCTTCTCGTAGAGCTTCTTAGGTAGCCAAAGCCCCATTTGGCAGCCGGTGTCGATGATTGCTGTACCTTCAGTCCAATCGTCCGAGTCGTCGTCCGATCGGCGAATTTTGATCGGGATTTCGTAGTGAGCGACTTCTTCGTTATCATCGCCGTTCTTACTCAGCTTCGAGGCGCGCATACGGTACAGCATGGCTTACTCCTCCTCGTCGTCAGCTTTGGAAGAGACATACGCTTGTAGCTCGTTAGTGACCGCTTCGTCGTTCAGCGTGAAACGGGCACGACCGTCGCGGACATTCATGTCAAAGTAGCGCAGGACGTTCATTCCGACGAGCAATGGAACCTCGTCAGGGCCGATGCCACAGGCGACGTTGGCAAGCTGAAGGCCTGCAAAATTTACGTCTGCCATTACAGTTGGAACCTGAGTAAGTTGACCGTTTGCAAACTTTGCAGGTGTAAGGTTGCCAATGGGCAGTCCTAGCTTCCTTGCCAATCCGATGGGAAGCATCAAGTCCGATGAGCCGGTATCAACCAGCGCCGGAATAGGCGGGCTCCATTGAGCTGTGTTGGGCCGAGCCAGTCTGATCGAATCGAAAATGAGTCGATCGGCTGAGTTTTCGCTCTTCTTGAGAGCGTTAAGTAGAAAGTGAATGGGACGCCAGAATTTCATAAGTACCTCCGAAAATGGGCATTTGAAGCCCTACTAAAGAGATTAGGATATGTTTTTTGAATTTTGCTTGAGCGCAGTGAAAAAAGTGCGTTCGCTACACGGATTTCCGATCGCGTTCAGGTACGCAGCTACAGTAGGCGCGGCAGAGCCATGCATTTGCTTCAGGCGCAGGTACTCCTGTACGAGTGGTAACAAGGCGTGAATTTTTGCAGGGCGACCGCGACGACGCGGATTAATTGCAGGCGCGTGGATTGGAGCTGACAAGGGAGTATAAGAGTCTGTTTCTGCACTTTGATCAGCCTGGGGCTGGATATTCGAGGTCGTGACAGGCGTGTCGTCATCGGAGCCCCAGTCAGAAAGAGGCTCGGGCTTGGGCAATGGCTGACCAGTTTGTGAGAGTTCTGCTGCATGGACCCGACGAATCGGGTTTCCGTAAAGGGGTGCGAAGACGTGCGCTTCGACGCCAGACAAATGGATAATACTGAAAGGGAGCCTTTTATTAGTCATACCTATCTACAAAGATTAGGCTCCAAATCGCTATTTTTTGCGGTTTCTGAAAATATTTTTGAGACTTCGATGGCTCCGGCTGTTTACCTCGACGTGTCGAAGAGCAAGGCAGTGTAGTGGAACGGGTGGCGACAGGAGAGGGATTTGTCCGTTCTCTCTCAGATCATTGGGATGTGCCGGGAATTTGAATCAGGAACGGGTGGAACACTAGCAACAGGGGGATTTTATATAATGAGATAATATTTAGCTGACTTGGCTGAATTAAAATCTACTCGGTCTATATATAAATTTATCGCTCCAAGTGTTCCGTCCGTTCCAACGAAGAAATACTAGGAGAACCACTTACTTCCGCCGCAACGACTGCATCAAGATGCCGTTCTCGTACCCGTTCCAGACTATGCGATCAGAATGTGAGTAGACCCGACCTGGATAAGGACGGGAATATTGATCGTCTCGACGCCCTTCACCTGTGACCAGTTCGCCGAGTTGGGCTCCGACGGACTGGGTCGAGGGATAGTTCGGTCGTTGGCTTCTCGCTCAACCTGATTTGCTACACGTCCACCTAAGCAGCGCCGAATGCTTTCTTGGAAAAGATCACCTGATCTTGTGTATCGAGTCCCGTTCACAGAGTTCAAGTCCTCGATGCGGGCTGTCTTCTCGCCTGGCGTGACCTGAATGCAGGTGTTCCCCATGCTGCCGGTCTTCTTTGGGCGACTCACCTGAATGTCGGGTACAAAGAGGTACAGCAAACCGAGGTCGAACGCTAATTTCGCCTTGCTGATTGCAGAGTGAAGGTTGTCCTGGTCTGTGTTGCGACCGATAACTAGCGCGAGCTGGGTTTTCACAGAATCTGGGTCCAATCCCTCGACTCGGATGGCTACAGGGCGTTTGGTCGGTTCAAGAATGACCGATAGTATGCACTGCCCTGTTAGAGGAAAGGTATCGGTCAACTCGATCTTGGTAGCGTCTGAAGCGTCGTAGTCATATCCGGCTTGCTTTAGGAGCCGATCGGGCTGGGAAGTGGCAGGGGTAGGCTTTCCTTTGCTCTCTGAAACTTCGCTCTTCCGGCGACGATCGGTGCGGGACTCGTCGATAGCGTTACCGCGTTCGTCGAAGCGCAAATGAAGCTTACAGCGCAAGGAATACCTTGGTCGCCATTTTGTTTCGTTCACGTCAAGGCGTTGCTTATCGGATGTGATGTACCATGCCTGAATCCTGCCCAGTGTGGCCAGGTTCCGAATATCCCTCGCAAGTGCTTTCTTCAGTTCCTTCGGGACACGGCCATCAAGCTCCCGGAACCTAGCAATCGCGTTAGCAAGTTGGGCTACTGACCATTCACGGCCATCTCGTAGTACGCGCAATATCTCGGCAACCCGTAGTTGTGATGTAAGCCCAGCAACCCTCTTTGGCCGATTTGCCTTCGCCCTGCTGCCTTGCCTCTTCCCTTGCGCTTTCTTCTTCATGGCCCCTGAACGCGACACTCCCTCTAATTCAACTGTATTGACCTATTTTCTCAAGGTCAACTGTATTGACCATGCAGTGTGTCACGCTGGTTTAACGGAAAGGGCAATCGAGTCCATAAACAAGAAACGGAGAAATCATATGAACGACGAAATGAAGAGCGGATCGAACAATCAAGCAATCAACCCTTCGGATGAAGGCCAGAGTTTCATGCATCATTCGGGCAACTCGCCCACTGCGAGCGAATCTTCCGACCAGCAAGCATCGGAGAAGTCGCTGCCGGAAGAGTACCTAGACTACTTGCACCCCGAGCCTATGCAAGGCGCGATCTTTCCGAGAGGCGCTGATTTCGAGATCGAGCTTCTACAGAATGAGCATGGCGAGACCATCACTGAGGGATACCCCGAGCAAGACACCGTTGAGAAATGGTCCGGTGCCGCTGACAGCGGGAAGGATGCCTTCGCGGACGACATTGGAGTAGATGGCACTAAGAAGTGGATCAAGGACCGTCTTGGAAAGTTCATCTACCCTAACCGCAAGACCAAGCGTCGTCTCTCGATCGAGCAGGTCTCGCTCAATCAATTTGACGAGATCGTGGCGGGTAGCAATGGGCGGGCTAAGACCGCCCTTGGTGTCCGCAATGTCTTGCTCGACTTTGACGGCGTCGCCGAGGACGAGCCGGACGAGTTTTTGGCCTATCTGGCAGAGCTGGAAGTTCCGTTCAGCTTCGCGGTCTTCAGCGGTAAGAAAGGCGTTCACGTAGTTATCTCACTCAGGGCTCCGATCGCGGACCCTGAGCTGGCGAACCGCGTCTGTAATGCTCTCTACGAGATTATCGCCGAGGATGATCGTTATGAGCTGGATGCTGGGCCGCTCAAGGGCCATCGGAAATACACGTCTGCCTGCCGCCTCCCTGGTCTCACTCGCATCCTTACGGGAACTATTCAAAAGCTAGTAGCTGCGTGGAAAGGGTATGTCGTCCAGGAGGACCTTGAAGCATTCCTTTCGGCTCATCTCCCTGACTGGAAGACGCGCAAGAAATGGAAGATCGACAAGGCGGCCAAAACGACGGGCTCCTTTTCTGGTGAAGGCGCCTTTAAAGCCTTGCTCGAAGCAACGAAAGATTGGGTCCACGACCAAGGACACTTCTGGGCATGGACGGGTGATCACTACCGCCGCCTCGACTGGGACGAGAAGGAGCCGCAGCAATTGCTCTGGCCGATCTTCAAGACGACCACCGGGTCGCCGACAGCATCGGGTCTCAAGGACCGGCTTGAAGCCCTGAGTTATGAGAGAAAGAGAACACTTGGAACACATCCCGAGCTGGTAAATTTCAATAATGGTGTCCTCAATCTCCGCACACTGGAGCTGATACCGCATTCAAAAGACTTCAGGTTCAACTATGTCCTTCCCGTCGCCTTTGAACGGGAGCAGCTCCTCGTGCCAAAGTCAGCGCCATCGCTCGATCGCATCCTACAAGGACACGTTGAGCGCGAAGAGGATCGCAAGCTTTTCAAACAGTTCCTCGGCTACATCCTGACGGACGATCGTCGCAAAGGACAAATGCTGATTCTGTACGGCCCACGGGACACGGGTAAGAGCACGATCCTGGGCTTGATCGAGGACATTCTTGGCAAGGTTCTTGTTGCCAAAGAAAGTCCTGGCCAGGTCATCAGGGACGAGAACAGAGCCAAAAACATCATCGGCAAGCGAGTCAGCATTGCGATGGAGGCGAAGATTCAAATGAGCGACCTTGAGGCCTTCAAGGCACTCATCACGTTCGAGGAGCTTCGCTATCATATTTTCCATCGGGGAAGAGACACGACCTCGCACGGCTGTAAGTTCATTTGTGCCGCTAATGACGACGGCTGGCTCCCAAACCGGCCAGAAATCCTGAAGCGCATTCGCGTCGTTGAGTTTTCAAACTCTCTCGATCCGAAACATCAGGACCCTGGACTTCGCCAAAGGCTCCTGGACGAAATGAGTGCGATTATCCATGAGTGTCTAGCCGCCTACCGCGAAGTGATAGACGATGCGGTGCTCGCGGAAAACCAATCGACGAAAGAATATCTCAAGAGGGCAAACGAGAACGTCAACCCAATAGCCGCGTGGCTGGAGGATCGCGGGATCGCTGTCGGCCCAAATTTTTGCCCGACCGAAGTCCTGTTTCGATGTTTTAGGGACGACAATCCAACCAGCTCAATCAGAAGCTCCTATGAGTTTGGAAAGAAGCTAAAAGATTGCGGACTCAAGCCAGAAGATAGCCCCCGGTTTTGGCCTCCTCTGGGAAAGAAAAGGCGAGGGCCGTTGATCAACATGGATTTCAAAAACGGGTCTCTCGTGTCTCTCCCAGTCAGCATGGAGGAAGTTAAGAAATTTGCGGATCAGATTTTCGCCGCCGCGACGGGAAAGAAAGGAGATTCATATGAATAAGTTGCGCGTAGTGGGTCGTCGGCAAGTGAAATTCTTGGCGAGTCGAGGAGTGGGAGTCTTGGATGCTTTCGGAATGCTTCTCGGGTGCGTTCAATGCGGAGGCACTTGGCATCCGATGCAGCGGCCACGGCAGCATCGCAACAGCCGAGGGTATTGGAAGTGCCCCCATAATCGCTGCAATGCTGACTTCCATACGATTACCCGGAAAGCAGGTGACCCGACCAGGCAATCATAACTTATGACCTAAATGCATGACGGAGGCGAGTTCATCCTTGGCTTGCTTCCGTCTTTCAACAATCAGGGACACCCCGGTCGGCGCGGGATTTTGCCGAGATCGTTTTGAAAGGAAACAGTATGTTCCAAGAAAACAAGAAGAGACTTAGTAACGAAAGCCACATGAGTTTTTCTGGCCAGAGCCCTGGGGTGGAAAGGATTTCAATGGGCCTTCAAAACAGTAGGAATGAGGTCTCCAGTAATCTGCTTTCCGACATTGAGTTGGACTCCTTGAGCAGTGACGAGCGTGAGATCGTCCTGCTGCAATTTGAATCTGGTTGCGACAGAAACTACCTAACTAAGACCGCCCTTATGCGTAAAAGGGGTTGGACTCACGGGATGATAGCTACGTTTGTTCCTGTGCCATGTCAGACGCGGCCAAATCGGTATAATCGCAAAACTCCCATTCATCTTTATAGCGAGGATCGCATCGTAGAAGTCGAGAAGAGCGAAGCGTTCAAGGCGGCCGTCTCAAAAGTATATGCGCGAAAAGCTAGGTCAAAAACTTCATCGAATAAGCGGAAAGAGTCCCTCCGAGCGCGTGTGATTTCGGAACTCGTCATTAATTTGCCTAAATGGTCGCAAGAAGAACTCGTTCGGGCATCCGTGGATCGGTACAACGAGAATCGGAGGCTCTTTGGTGAGCTTGGTCGGCAGATTTCAGTAGGTTCGCCAGGAGCGATTATAGATCGCGTATGCGTTGATTTGTTGATCACCTATTTTACAAATTATGACGAGTTGATGGAAAGGCGTGTCGGGCGGGCTTACAGAGCACTCATGCGTTCTGAAATGATGGGGCAAGTTCTCGCAAAGATATCTGTAAGGTTTCCATTCCTAGGCCATGAGTGCGATCTTCGTACGCGGCTGAAAGTGTCTCGGAGTAGCTACCAGTCGGAGGGATTTTTGGGGTGTTTGTAAAAACTCTGACCGGCTGACGGTCGATTACATTGTATATTGAACTTATAGATTCTGGTCGCGCAAGATGCCGACCTTGCAGCTCGCTCTCTTGAAGAGCGAGAGAATTCTTTGTGACCCAGGCAAGCCGGTAATCGGGATGTGACCCGGCCCCAGAGTCCTTCATCAAGAGGTTTTAGGTGAAGGCAGCTACGGCCATCGAGCCAAGCAGCATTTCGGGCTCAGGCCCGCCTTCTATTCAAGATACCACGCCGAACGTTTTAGGGCCGGTGCGCCCAGTGCCCCGATCTGGTACCTTCGCCGATTCGCGGAAGGTTGTCGGAACGATGCGAGCGGAGAAGTTACAAAAAGTTGATCGAAAAACGGGCCAGGTGGTTGGGCTCCGCTGGAAGTTTTGGGTCTACGATCCAGACAAGAAGCAGTCTTGCGCCGTTCCTGTCAGTTCTGTTCCTCAGCACATTCGAGGAAGCCAGAATCCCGACGAAGTCCACGCCTATGTGAAGTCGCAGAACGCAGTTCAAGATACGGTTCGTCATCGCGCTCAGATGAGACGAGAGTGGAAGGAAAAGTATCACAACTTTCAGGAATACCTGGATCGGTTCGCCGAGTATCAGAAGGAGCGGGCTCCGAATTCTTGGGAGAACGACATATATTATTTGAGCACCTACGCTTTCGCCTTCTTCCTGAGCAAGTCGAGCCTCAATAACTTGAACGAGTGGCACTTCCTCTTTGACGAATTCCGCCAGTGGTTGAAGGAGACGCCGCCGCTAAAATACCGGAAGCAACACCTGTCCCTCAATACGCAGGTCAAGGTCATCAAGGCGCTCAACCGTTTCATGGACTTT
Source organism: Bdellovibrionota bacterium (assembly GCA_035291325.1). GTDB lineage: Bacteria > Bdellovibrionota > UBA1018 > UBA1018 > UBA1018 > XYD1-FULL-55-31. Next base: position 15,408 of record DATDSK010000098.1, read on the forward strand.
TGTTTCTCGAAGGGCTGGATACTTCAGTCTCCAAAGTGCCCAAATCATAAAAGGGGCGACACACTCGTAGTCACGGCGGATGACCTAATTCGACCCGAGGAGATTTTCGCTATTCGAGATAAACTCCGTGAGATTCGTCCAAAATCGGCAGATTTGTTCATGGTCCTGGCAAACTCTGGAATGCGGATCAATGAGGCGATTGGATTGAGCTATAAGTTCGTGACGGAAGGGAAGATCGACGGTCCCAGCTCGGTCACGATCCACAACGCATTGGAGCGGTACGGGCTAGACGAGTATCGCGGGTATATCTGCTTAGAGAGCCAGCCCGCTCGCTCCTGTGCTCGTACACGAGCAGCATGGATAGATCGCTTTCGTAAGACTTGGCCAAAAGGATCGGTGCCGAGGAAACCACTGAAGTGTCGTCGGCGGATCGCGCCTGAATATTTTCGCCACATCCCAATTTACAGTGATGAAGGGTCGCGGCAACTTTTCCGTGTCTGAGGGTCGCATCGGTTAGTGAAGCAGGTCTCCTGCGGCCTGCTCAATCTGGTTAATTCGTTGGACCGAAACCAGGTGCTCGAATCTTTCGAGATCCACTCTCGTCGTTGCCCATC
>DATDSK010000099.1:0-14610 GCA_035291325.1 Bdellovibrionota bacterium
AATGGCTGTGAAATATCGATCTCCTTATGATGAGGGGGATGATCCGCTCGGAACCATCCCCTCACTCAAGATGAATTAGTAACGGTTACGACCGCCGCCGCCGAATCCGGCGTTCGACCTGCCGCCACCGAATCCGCCGCGACTTTCGCGCGGAACCATCGGTTTCGCTTCGTTGACGGTCATCGGGCGGCCTTCGTAGTTCGCTCCGTTGAATTTCTTAATCGCGTCCTGAGCCTCGGCTTCGCTCGACATTTCGACGAATCCAAAGCCTTTGCTGCGGCCCGAATCACGATCAGTGATGATCTTGACCGATTCCACTTTTCCGCATTGCGTGAAAGTGTCGGTGAGGACCTGTTCGGTCGCGGAAAACGGAAGATTACCAATGTACAATTTCTTACCCATAAATACCTCCTTTAAGGCTGGGAGCCGCTAAAGAGGATATGGGCCCGATTGCCCGCAGACTCTGTAGACGGAAACTTACTCAGCCGGCACGGTAACACGGACCAAACCAAATAGATAGGTTAATCTCCCGCCAGCCAAGTCGCATGCCGCTGCTCAAGCGGCATTCGCGTGACGGGACTCGCAACCGGGACAAAATACCTTGGGTAATCCGTTCGCAGTTTCAGTGACGACCAAGGGCGTCTGGCAATGCGAGCAGCGCCCGGCATCAACCGCCTGCTCTCCGGAGGCCTTGAGTTTGAGAAATTTGACGCGAAATTCCTGATCGACAAAGCCTTTCAGACCACTCACAACGGTCGATTGGATCTCCCAATCCTGCCAATTTTGAATGAAACCAGAGTCAAATCCACCTGCTCTTCTCGAAAACGCGGCGACCGTCCAAGGGGGCGGCGTTGAACAAAGCCGATGAGCGAACGACACGGTTTCGCCAATCGCGGTGAAAGACTTGAGAGTTCCACGACCGAGAAATCCGACAAGCGCCGGCCCTTCGGAAACCGAAAATCTCACATTCAAAGGCCCCTTCCAGAGAAGCTGCAGCGAATCTTTCCGGCTTTCCAACATGCGGATGGTATCGGCACACGCGTTCATCGCCCTTTCGAGCCGGTCCTCAGAAGGGACCGGTGCCCCCGCCATCGCCTGGGCGCCGTCGCCCGTGAACTTGTCGACCGTCACGTTCCACTTCAGACATGCGGACGAAAAAACATCAAAGACCTCCTCGACGACCTCCTTGTACGGAGTCGGATCAAGCGTCTTCGCCTTCATCGTCGAGTTTTCGATATCGATCACGATGACGACGACGTCGCGTTTCTTCATTTCAGAGAGGGAAGAGGAATCATTCAAAACTGCCTTGACGACCTGAGGGGAGAATTGGCTTTCGAAGGTTCTTCGCTTGAGGAGTTCTTCGGTTTTGTGCCGCACCTCCTTCTCACGTTTCCCAAGATCACGCGCCAGGGCTTCGCGCGCAACAAGTCGCTCAACGTATTCCCGATAAACCTGAGCCGAATTGATGACTCCGAGCAGGACCGTCCCGATGCTCATGAGAAGAAAATTCAGGGTATCGCTCGGGCGCTCAAAAGGATGAAGAACGGTCCAAAGAATCGCGGGAGCCATCGTGGCGACATAAATGTGGATCGCCACGGGCGCCCGGGTCGGGAACAGCGTCGTCGCCGAAAATAGAATCAGCGACAATCCCGCGAAATACGGACTCAGGCTCAATCCTTCACTGATCATGATGTATTCGACGACATACATGAAGGGCGCGACGGCCAGAAAAGTTCGGAAGCCGTACCGGTATCGTCCGCGAGAAAGGAGGAAAAGCCCCCTTGAAACCGCCACCGCGAGCACCCGGATCCCGACGTAGAACAGCAGATTGCCCTCTGGCGCGGAGTACTCGTCCACTACGCCGAACAAAATGAACAGGACCGCGATCCAGGGCAGCAGCTTTCGCGCATAGGCGTGCTCGTCCCGGAGCTGGAGACGCGTATGAACGTGACTCTTCGCCTTGAGAGACGAAAGAGGCTTAATTACGCCTGATATTCGTCTTCCTGACCACCAGGAAGGCGTTGATTTTTGCTTCATCGTATTCTATTCGCGTCGTGCACCCGGGGATGTCTTTCGCCCACTCCCGGATTTCCTCTTCCGTCTTGTGGATCAGGGACCAGTTCGTGAGCAAGTGACAGAACGCCTTGGTGCTGTTGTTCTTGGTGAAATTGCCGATGACCAGCGTCCCCGTCGGCCCGAGCCTTTCGGCGAGCTTGCGAGTCAAAGCGGCGGAAGTCGTGTTATCGAGATAGTCGAAAAGACCGCCCGAGTAGATCAAGTCGTATATCTCTCCGGGTTCGGGATGTGCCGTGAGGAACGTTTTCACGCTCGCATTGATGAAAGTGGCATTCGGACGTTTGTCGTGCTTCATCGCCGCTTCGAGCACTTTCGTTTGTGCGTGCTCGAGCGCCTCACGATCAAGGTCGAACAGGGTCGCATGAATGCGGTCGAGATCCCCTTGGACCCAGGTGCTCACGGCTTCCTGGTACTCCACGGCCGGCCCACAAGCGACCGAAAGCACCCGATGAACGCCGGGAAGTTCGAGAAGCTCGCGGTAGAACCGGAGAAAGTAGGGCTTCCTGAATTTGACGGAATTGGAACTGTTCTCGTTGGCGATGTAGTTATGCAGAATCTTCCCGAAGAGATCTTCCCCCTCGAAACTGTCGCGATAGATCTGATTCATCATTTCGTAATCACCGGCATAACCCCTCGGCTTTTCGTACGCCCTTCGCGCGAGGTCAGCCCCGGCGAAGAACGGAAAAACCTCTTCATGAAAGATGCGGTGGTAGACGCTGTCTTCCGGCAGCTTTTCAACATCGATCTGACCGCCGACGCGGATGTTGAACGCGACAAGAAGGTCGCGGACCCGTTTTGCCATGCTCGGCACGAAAATCCGTTCCGCCTCGAGCCGCCGGTCAAAAGGGAGTTTCTTCCAGCGTTCCTCTTCCTCGCCACAGGCTGTCTGGATTTTGCGAAGGGCTGCCGTGAGTGACAGGACCGACTGACAGAAGTCGGGTTTCGCGGATTCGATCATCGTCCTTCCGCTCTCGATTTCCGTGAAGCAGGTATTCACCTTTTTCGCCGCCTCGACACCCTCGGCGAGGAGAAGGTTGGAAGCCAGGGCGGCTCCGTAGAAAGACAGATTTGTATCAATCGGTTTGACGGTTCGTATCTCGATTTCGCCGTCGTAGATTTCGAGGTCTCCAGAACTGATTTTAACGTTCGCGACTTTATCGCCAGGACGAAAACTTTTGCCCGTACGAGCCATTTCGAACCCGATTCCGGTCCGGCTCCAGTTGCGCAGACTTCCCGTCACCCCCGAAACGCTCAAAGTCAACCATTGAAGATCATTATCAATTCTCGACTGGCGAAAGACCTGACTGCCCTGACTGAGTTCCGTGCCGTTTTTGGACATCCCCATACCCCCTGTTTCGAGCGCCGCTCGCCTTTTCCTATCGGCATATCCATTCAGCCGCTTGATGTTCTTGAAACTTAGTTAACCAGTGGGTCCGCGGAGATGCTGCGTCGCGCTAACTCTAGGCCGCATCGGCCTGCTTCGCCCAGACAGGCAGATGAACCACGAACGTCGTGTGGTCTTTTGAATGATCGATGTCAATCCGCCCCCCGTACCGCTCTATGATTCTTCTCGAAATGCTGAGCCCCAGGCCGGTTCCGGACCCGGGAGGTTTCGTCGTAAAGAACGGTTCGAAAATTTTTTCGCGAAGTTCCTCTGGCACACCGGGGCCGCTGTCGGTGATCTCAACCCGGACTTGCTCACCCGCAGACCGGACCCTCAATTCAACCCATTTCTCTTTCTGATTTTTCGCGGCTTCGATGGCATTGCCCAGGAGGTTGACGAATACTTGTGAAATTTCTATGGGCCGGCATCGAATCACGATCGAATGATCAACCGGATCGAGCTTTAACTGTACTCCGCTGCTCCGGAGCGCCGGCTGGATCAAATTCAGGGAATCATCAATGACTTCGGCCAATCTCACGTGCGTGAAAGGCTCGTCCGTGGTCTTGCGCGAGAATTTCGTAAGCCCCTGCACGATTTTGTCGATACGGGCACACGACGCGGCGGCACGATCGAGAAGCGTTCGCGTCTTATCGTCCGGCCAGCCCACCCCGTTACGGCCCAAGTTCTTGTCCATTAAATCGAGCGCAGTTTTAACCACGGTGATCGGGTTCTTGATTTCATGCGCGATGCCGGCCGTGAACTCACCGATCGCCGCCAGTTTGCCCGTCATCTCGCTCTTGATTCTTTGCTGCTCGAGTTCCCATTGTGCTTCCTTCAGGTCGTGCACGTCGATTCCTACTATGTAACAATCCGAGTTCACCTTGCGCATGACAAGAAAATGGCGACGGCGCATACCGCAAAGCATGATCGGTATCTCTCGAGAAGTCGTCTCGGCGTCAGACGCCATGAATTCCCGGATGACCCCTAACAATTCGTGGTCTCCATTGCGCAGATTGAGCTTCTCGCCGACCAGCTCGTCCGGCTGCGCTCCGAAGTTCGCGGCGTAATTCTTGTTCACGCCGCGACAGACGAGTTCACGATTGATCCAGAGCACCGGCCCCGGAATCGAATCGAGCACGGCCTGAAGCCGCTGTTTCTCCTCCCGGAGGTGCCTCTGGTAGTGAAGCCCGTCCCAGTAAACCGCGCTTTGAATCCTGAGTTGAAGCCACAGAAAGCCGTAGTAGCTGATAAAAATCAAAGCAAACGAAAGGGATTCACGATTCATCATGATGAGCAACTTGATCAACGGAATCCCCAGAACAAGTCCCGCAAAGATCCGGCCGAGACCCTGCCACGGCGCGACCGACGACGTCATCGCCGCTGAAATTCCGCTGGCGATCAGAATCAATATCGCAACCTGGTAATCCGCGAACCCGTGTCTGTGGATCGCGAGGGCAAGAAGACTGCCCCAGGACGCGGCTGGAATCATGACAGTCAATGCAAAAAGTCTTTTCCAGCGTCCCCGGTGCTCCGGATAGTAACGCGCTTGCGAGTAGCCCAGATGAAATCGCACCATATTGAACAGAAATATCAGGCCGCCCAAAATCAACTCGGAATGCCAGGGTTCAATGTCCTGAAACCGAGTGGCATAAGTATACACGAAAAGTAACGTGATCTGCCCGAGACTGGCCGAGAGTGCTCGCTTTCCAAGGTCGAATTCGGCTACGATTTCGGAGCCGATCGCCGGCTCATTCTTCATAGAATAATTATTTGCAACTCCCCGGCCCGCGCTGCCCCGTGCCGGAACGGCGTAGCCAAAACGTCTGAGTGGCAATTCAGTGAAAAACTTTGTATTCTCTCGATCAGCCAATGAACAACTTCGACCAGTATTGTTCCGCGATTCAGAAGCAGTGCCTGCCCGGAGTCTGGTCAAAAGCAATCGCCCTGAGCCGGACAGACGTCTTCATTGAAGATCAATTCAGTCCCGATGAGATCCTCTACCGGCTGCAACTTCCCGATCGCCCGGTCAGCATTCGCGTCAGCCTCTGGCCGAAAGACGAGGACTGGTTTTGCACATGCAGCGGGAGAAACGACATCTGCGTTCATGTCGCTGCTGCTTCCCTCATTCTGAAGAGCGGCCGCCATCCCGGAGCCCCGAAAGCCGCGGCAACCCGCACATTTTGCGAAGTGCGATACCTGTTTTGCAGAAAGACGGGCGGTGAACTTGAATTTCAGAGGCATCTCGTCTTTCGCGCGCATGCGAGCGAAGGCGAAACCTCAAAGCCTCTGAACGAGTCTTTGGTCAGCCTCTCGGGAGGAATCACTTCCGGACGGATTGCCGCGCCACCGCTTGCGGCGACCCAGGATGATTTCGCCGCCGATGCGGTTTTGTCCTCGATTTCACAGGTTGCGAAAAATTCGGGCATTCTGGAGGCCGGCCAGCTTGCGGCGTTATTGAAAGTCCTTTCGTCATCAACCCGAGTCTTTCTTGACGGCGAACCGGTTCAAACCTCCAGTCAGCCGGTCCGCTCGCGGATTCTTCTCACTCCTGAACACCGGGGTTACCGGCTGACGCTCGTCGAGAACGAATCGCCCGATGAGCTTTTCTCAAATGGCGCCGCACTCGTTCGCAAGACGTTACGACCCGTTGAGCCCATCAGAATCGCGCCATCCGAACAGGACGAGCTGCGTGGACGCGGTCGCTTCTACCCCGAATCGGAATTGGCGCGCCTGGTGACGGAAGTCATTCCCCGGCTCGAATCACGAATCGCCGTTCAGATCGAAATCCCCAATTTCCCGACAGCCGTGCGCAATCCCCCTGCCATCGAACTAGAAATTACCGGTGACACTGATGAACTCCTGGTGATCCCTCGCATCAAGTATGACTCGCCCTACGCGATCAGGGACGAAGACGCCGAGAGAAGTCTCGCGCGAAAACTGCAATTCGATCATCACCTCGCCGTGGACCAAGCCACCCGATTCAGCGGAATCGATGCGGCCCAGGTTCTCGGGGATCTCAGAAACTCGGCTTGCGCGGTTCTGAAGATCACCGGATCATCCCTCGATCGGTATGAAATTCACGAAACCCTCGTTCCCGAACTTCGGCTCACGGGCCATGACTTCGAACTTCACTTCACACGCGAGAACCTGCGAGCCGATGCCCGAGTGGTTCTGAAAGCCTGGCGTGAAAACTCCTCCCTCGTGCCGCTCCTGAACGGCGGGTGGGCAAAACTCCCGAAAGACTGGCTCGCGCGTTATGGCGAGCAAGTCGAGCGTCTTCTCCTGGCGAAGTCAGACCGCCAGGGGTGTCACCCCGTTTCACCGCATTTTATGCCTGAATTCGCTGATTTCTGTTCGGAACTCGCGAACGAAGGAACCCTCGCGGGCGAAGAGCAACTTGCCGGTTTAAGGCTGCTCAAGGAGAGACTCGACAATTTAACAAGGATTCCCGAAGCTCCCCTTCCGGCCGACCTCAAGGCCGACCTGCGTCCGTATCAGCGAAGCGGAATCAACTGGCTGTGTTTCCTGAGGGACGCGGGGCTTTCGGCCCTTCTTGCCGACGACATGGGTTTGGGCAAAACTCTCCAGGCCCTTTGCGCGATTCACGGCCGCACGTTGATCATCACTCCGACGAGCGTGCTCCATGCCTGGGCCCGGCAGATCGAGACTTTTCGTCCGACTCTTCGTTTTCAGGTTTATCACGGAGCTGCTCGACAACTTGCCCCTGAAGCGCAGGTCGTCCTGACCACCTATGGCCTGCTCCGGTCGGATCGTGAAATTCTTTCCGCCACGGCCTGGGATACAGCGGTGCTCGACGAGTCACAAACAATCAAGAACCCCGACAGCCAGGTCGCGAAAGCCGCTCATGCCATTCGCGCGAACTTTCGCGTCGCCTTGACAGGTACCCCGATCGAGAACCGACTTGAGGACCTTTGGAGCCAGTTCGAATTCCTCGCACCCGGCTACCTGGGGGAGCGCAAGACCTTCGCCGAGGCCGAAGCACGCCAACTCAGCAAGCGGGTCAAGCCTTTCATTCTCCGTCGTCTGAAACGGGATGTTGCGCTCGAACTTCCGCCGAGAATCGAAACGGTTCTTGAGTGCGAGTTCAGCGAAACGGAACGGGCCTTTTATGATTCAATTCTGGCGGCGACACGCGCGGACGTTCTGCAAAGGCTCGAGCTTCGGGATAAGGGGAACGTTTTGGCGGCACTCGAAGCGCTGCTCCGGTTAAGACAGGCTTGCTGCGATCCAGCCCTGGTCCCGGGGCATCCACCCGAGCTTGCCACGGCGCCTTCGTCCAAGATCGAGCTTCTTCTCGAGTCACTCGAGCAATCCATTGGCGCGGGACATCGCGCTCTGGTCTTCTCCCAATGGACTTCGCTTCTCGACCGAATCGAACCCGCGTTGAAGACCAGAAACATCCCGTTTTCCCGCCTAGATGGCAGCACGCCCAAGCGGCAGGAGATCGTGGAGCAGTTCCAAAACCCTGAAGGCCCCCCCGTCATGTTGATCTCCCTGAAAGCCGGTGGACTTGGTCTGACGCTGACAGCTGCCGACCACATCTATTTGACGGACCCCTGGTGGAATCCCGCTGTCGAGGATCAGGCCGCCGACCGGGCGCACCGGATCGGACAAAAGAACCCCGTTCTTATTCATCGTTTGATTGCCTCGCAGTCCGTCGAAGAGCGCATCATCGCTCTGCAGAGATCGAAGCGGGAGCTGGCAAAAGCGGTTCTTACTGAAGGCGATTCAAGCGACGCCGCGTTCCCCGAGGGCGAGCCTCAGCTCACCCGTGAGGATCTCATCGAACTTCTGACCTGATCGAAATGACTTTGACTCACTTCAGACGAGCCGGTAAGTTTTCAGGATGCGACCTGATTTCCAGAAAAGCGTATTAACGCTGGTGCTTGCAATTGCCTTCTTTACCGCCAGCAGCGCCGGAACCGAGGACACCATGAGACATGAACACCACGCGAGAGCCTATTGGCTTGATTCTTCCACGCTTGCCTGGAATCCCCCTGCGGACGCCCCCCCATCCGCCGAATGCGAATTCCAACTCTTGGTCGGCGCGGAACCCTACCCGCTCGTGCCGAGCGGAAACGTGGGCGTGAAACGAACCCTCGCGAAGCGCTTCCCCTATCTCCTGAACTATCAGACCCTCCAGGGCACAATCACCCCGTCGGCCGCGCGCGCGATGATCAAGCAGCCACTTTCCCTGGTTGTCCGGCATCCGAGCCGCGGAACGGTCTTCCACTCGGGCGTGCAGACATTCGGAGTGATCGACGCTATCGCGACTTACAAAGGGGAGGACCTCGGTGTCCGTTTCTCCGAGACAGACATCCCCACGGTGAAACTCTGGGCGCCTACGGCACAATCGGTGGCTTTGTGGCTCTTCGCCGATCCTCTCGATCCGGCGCCTGCCGAAGTGGTCGATATGACCTTTGACAACTCAGGTGTGTGGACCGCGACGGGAAGACCCGAATGGAAAGGCGCTTATTACCTCTACGAAGTGGAGGTGTACGTGCCTTATACGGGGAAAGTGGAGAAAAACCTCGTAACCGATCCCTACTCGGCGAGTCTTTCAACCAACGGAAAGCGAAGCTTCATGATCGACTTGCGTGATCCCCTGACCTTCCCGACCGGTTGGAAATCCGTCCGGATACAAGGTCCGCCGAACGCGGAAGACATCGCGATTTACGAACTTCACATCCGTGATTTCAGCGCGAACGACACAACCGTTGATCCGGAGCTTCGAGGCAAATTCCTGGGTTTTTCAGACCTGAAGTCGTACGGAATGAAGCATCTCCGCCAGCTTGCCGCCGCCGGCTTGACGCACGTTCATCTGCTGCCGGCGTTTGACTTTGGTTCGGTGAACGAAGATGTTTCGCAGCAGATCACGCCGCAAATTCCCCACGGCCTCGCACCCGACTCTCCCGAAGCGGCGAGAATTATCGACAGTGTCAAGGATAAGGATGCCTATAACTGGGGCTACGATCCCGTACACTACTTCTCGCCGGAAGGGAGTTATGCGACCGATCCCGACGGCCTGGCTCGAGTTGCGGAGTTTCGCGAAATGGTGATCGGACTCCATAAGGCGGGACTGATTGCCGTCATGGATACGGTTCTGAATCACACCTATCGCGGAGGACAGGACGAGAAATCAATTCTCGACCGCGTCGTTCCCGGCTACTACCATCGCCTCGACGCGAACGGAAGAATCCAGGGCACCGCCTGCGGCGACTGTGCCGACACCGCGACCGAGCGTTTCATGATGGAAAAGCTCATGATCGATTCCGTCGTTTCCTGGGCGCAGAATTACAAAGTCGGGGGATTCCGCTTCGACCTCATGGGCTTTCATACGCTTTCAAATTTGAAACATTTGCGGGCAGCCCTGAACCAGCTCACGCTCGAAAAGGACGGAATCGACGGATCACGCATTTACCTTTACGGCGAGGGCTGGAAATTCGGTTCGCTTGAAGCGATTCTTCCGCATGAGACCGCGAATCAGATGAACTTGTATGGAGCTGGCGTGGGGACCTTTAATGACCGCTTTCGCGACCGCGTCCGGGGCGGCGGGTTCATGACCGAAACGAAAGCCGACCAAGGCTTCATTACCGGACTCTATTACGACAATAACGGGATCGGTTCGAAAGCGCTGCCTCAAAAACCCCGGGATTTGCGCGGACGGTTGCTTCAGTACACCGACGCTATTCGCGTCGGCATGGCGGGAAACCTTCGCGATTTCCGCTTCAGGAACTCCGAAGGCAAAAGCGTGATTGGCGCGCAGATTGATTATCACGGTTCGCCCGTCGGCTACACGGCGCGCCCGGGCGAAACGATTAATTACGTATCCGCTCACGACAACTACGATCTTTGGGACCAGATCGCCGCGAAGGCCGCGTTTCAGAAGCCGGACCGTTATCCCGAAACCGCTTCCATCGAGGATCGCGTCCGGATGCAAAAACTCGGGCTGGCCCTTGTCGCGTTCGGGCAGGGCGTCCCCTTTTTCCACGCCGGCTCCGAATTCCTTCGCTCGAAATCAGGAGACAACAACAGCTACAACTCCGGGGATTGGTTCAACCGGATGGACTTCAGCTTGCGCGACAACAACTGGGGCGCCGGCCTGCCGCCGGGTGAAAACTCGGGTGACGCGGCTTTCTGGGCGCCGCGGCTGAGGGACGCCGAGCTTCGCGCGAGCCCCGAAGACATGGAATCGACCACGCGCTACTTCCAGGCCTTGCTCCAGGTCCGGCGTGATTCGGCACTCCTGCGATTGACCACGGCTGAAGACGTTCAGGCGAGACTGAGATTCCTCGAAACCGATTTCGGCAAAGAGCAACCCCCCGGATTGATCGTGATGGCTCTTCAGGATTCAATCCGGAATCGCCCGAAGCTCGATTCGAGTCGCAAGCTTCTTCTTGTCGCGATCAATGTCACCCGGCATCCCATTTCCTTCAGACATTCCTTTCTGAAGGATCGAAAGCTCCGGCTCCATCCACGCTGGACGGAAGAGATCGAGCCACGTGTTTTGGATTCAAGCTTCACCCCTGAACGGGGCACGCTCGCGATTCCGGCCCAGACCGTGCTCGTTTACGAGGAACCGCGACTGAAGCCGAAACGCTAAACACGTCAGCTCCCGAGGCAGCCAACGAGCGCCCTGTAGAACCGAGTAGGACCCGGATCGCTCCGCGACAAGCAGTCCTGAATGATCCGGCACAGAAGTTCCGGGTCAAACGGCTCCTCGAGAACGGCGTTCAATATGTTTTGATCGCGAACTTCGAAATAGGGCTTAGGCTCTGCCGTACACAGGATTATCGGGACCGGGCTTACCTCCCGAATTCGCATCGCGAGCCAAAGTCCCGTCTCACCGCGCAACTTTCCGTTCGTCACGACCGCTCTGATGGAATCACGTCTTTTCTGAAAGCAGTTCCAAGCCTCCAGCGCGCTGTTGGCCAAAAGCGAACTGAATCCCGCTCTCTGAAACGCTAAAGGGTACAACGCCAACAACTCGTCCCGAGCGTCAGCAATCAGAATGTGATTCGGCGAAACCTCCTGGTTCATTCTGTTCTTAGTACAGAACAGAATTTATTCTGTAAACAGAAAGTGAAACAGAATGTGAAAAGTTATTATTTTCAGTATGTTAAAAAAGAGTAGCCGATCGCGGCACTTCAGGAACACGAGTTTTCTCAAAGCCCTGGGTCAGCACTGCCGCCGTCTACGCAATCAAAGAGGTTATTCGATCGACCGGCTCGCGAAAGAGAGCGAACAGCTGAGTTCGAGCGTGATTCATCGACTGGAAAACGGCTCCGGTGCGGTAACCGTTTCAGCACTGTTTCGATATGCTCAGGGGCTTGGAATCCCGCCCCGCGCGCTTTTCGAGTTTGAATTCGCGGATCAGGCCCAGAGCAAAGTTTTAAAACCGAAGCTGTTCGATTGGGATGACCCGAAAGCAAAGAAGCAGGCCTACCTCAATTTGCTGCCGCTCTATTCAGCGAAAGCCGCCGCGGGATATTTTGGCACCGGTCAAACCGCCGAACCCGAAAACTGGATCGAAGTGACCGGACACGGGCAGCTCGATCGTAAAATGTTCGTGGTCAGAGCAACCGGAAACTCGATGTTACCGCGAATCCGTGAAGGCGATTATCTTGTCTTCCGAGCCGATCCTGCGGGAAGCCGCCAGGGAAAAATCGTCCTTGCTCAATATCGTGGCCCCGCCGATCCTGAAACCGGAGGGAGCTATACGGTTAAACAGTATTTCTCATCGAAAATCGCGTCGAACGAGAGTGAATGGCGGCATCGTGAAATCCTGCTGAAACCGCTTAACCCCGAATACGAACCCATCGTTCTTCTCCCGAAAGATGAAAGCGACTTCCGCATCATCGGAGAGTATCTCTTCACGGTGTAGTCTTACGCCCGCACGCGGCACGCTCTCCGGAAAATCCCGCCATACTGAAGCTAAGCCGCGTTCTTGTTCAGCTCGACGAGCTGCCGATACCACTCCGGTGCCTGGAACTTTTCTCGGCCGAAGGGCAAGCGGTTCATTTCAATCTCGCCCATGAAGCTCGGCAAATTTTCGATCGCGACCATCTCCCCGATGATCTGTCCCTCGGGAGTCCTGCCGCGCTGAATGAATCGATAGATGTCCTGGATCTGATATCGGCCATGCTCATCGACCTCGGGCATGACTTCGGTGATATGGGTCACGCGCCGGCTCCCATCGGGCATACGTTTGATCTGCACGACGATGTGAATCGCCGAAGCGATCTGCCGCCGGATCGCCATCACCGGGACTTGCGTCTCACCCATCATCGCGAGCGTCTCGACCCGGACCAGGCTGTCATACGGGGAATTCGCATGGGTCGTCCCCATTGAGCCGCCGTGCCCCGTATTCATGGCCGTCACGAGATCAAGGGCTTCGGGCCCGCGTACTTCGCCGACGACGATCCGGTCGGGTCTGAGCCGAAGAGCGGCTCGAAGCAGCTCCCGGACACTGACCTCGCCTTTTCCCGTCGCATCGGCAGGCTTGGTCTCAAAAAGGACCATGTGGTCCGTGTGAACTTTCAACTCGCTCGAATCTTCGATGATCAAAAGGCGCTGAGTTTTGGGAATACGCGACCCGAGCACGTTCAGGAGAGTGGTTTTACCCGCGCCCGTGCCGCCTGAAACGATGATGTTCTTGGAAAGATAAACACAAACATCGAGGAAACGGGCCGCGTCCTTCGAGATCGAGCCGCGATTGATCAGATCGACGAAAGTCGGAACACCCTTCGCGAACTTCCGGATCGAAACACTGGTCCCGCGCCTCGAACAGGGCGGAAAAACCGCCGAGACGCGGCTGCCGTCCGGAAGACGCGCGTCCAGCGTCGGATTATCATCGTCAATTCTTCGGCTCACGAACTGGGCGATGTTGCGGACGGCCGCCTGAAGCGCCTGTTCGTCATGGAACTTCGCGTCCGTACGCTCCAGAATACCCCGGCGTTCGACGAAAACCTCGTCCGGCCCGTTGATCAGGATTTCCGATACGCTGTCGTCCTCGAGAAACGCCTGAATGGGGGCTAAAAAGACCCCGACTGATTCGTTGTAGACTCCCAAGTGCTTACTCTCCCGTCGCGGCGTTTTCGGAGACTCTGTTGGCAAATTCCTTCACGACGAGGGTTCCTTCCGACCCGTTCACCGGACAATAGAATCGATATTTGCCCGGCATATTCGGCGTGAAAGTGATCTCTTCGATCTTCTGCGAACGAACTTGTTTACGGACCTGAAAGGAATCCATCATGATGCAAAGCGTGTTCTTCGAAGCCCCGGTCACGAACAACCGGACCGGAACGTCGCGAGTCACGAAAACGGTCTTCGGAAAGAACCCGAGGTCTCCTGCAATCACGGCGACCTCCTGAACCCCCTTGCGCACGATCGCGCTCGCGGCCGAAGTCGGATCGACATTTTTCGGCGAAAGATCCGGCCTGAGGTCCGTATTGCGTGTCCCGGGAGCAGGCTGCGCGACCGCTCTTTCGGCAGGCACGCCGCTCGTGATCTCCAATCCCGCGATTCGGCGATTGGGCGCGCTCGAAGTCCAAGCGCCGACCGCCTCATCGCTTCCCTCGAATTCCTCGACTGCTTGGGCAGCATACCGGGGCGTCACTCCGAGATCGACTCGTGCCGGCGGCTGTCCGAAGCGTGACTCAGGAAAGCGCTCTCCTGCCTGCATCGGATCGGGGCGAGCTGGAGGTGGCGCGAAAACCGTATCCGCCGAAACAGCGGGCGCGAGTAGAAAGGCGAAAATAATGAACCCGTTCGTGAGTTGATTGACTCTGTCCATAGAATCCACTTCCTCTGGCAAACTCATCGGCATTCGAGGGGAAGAAGATGAGCGAAATCAGGGAGCTGAAACGCACGCGAGTTGTTTCAAAGAACTCACTTACGAGCCAAAGGGTCTACCGCAAGCATTTGATTTTTATGCATTTTTACCAAGAGAGCTCACGGGGACCGGACGCCTCTATTGCTTTCAACCCCAATCAATGCGATCAACAGCCTCATGGAACGTTACGCCAAGCTCGCGGCTGAAGCTCTCAGCCAAGTTCTGCCCTCGCCTATTCGGACGACCGATCTTGAAATTCCGCCCGATCCGAAGCTCGGCGACTTCGCGTTCCCCT
>DATDSK010000100.1:0-11585 GCA_035291325.1 Bdellovibrionota bacterium
GACAGCCTACGTCGCGTTCGATGCGGCGGTTTTCACCAACCTTTCACCGGAACACCAGGACTTTCACCCGGACATGGAGCATTATTTTAAATCCAAGGAGTTCCTATTCACCCAATCGATCCAACAGTCGATCACGATGGGCAAGAAACCGTTTTGCGTCGTCAATCACGATGACCCTTACGGCCGACGCCTTCAGCCGGAGGTGCGCTGCTTCCCCTTCGAGCTTGAAGTACATGGTCTCGAGATCACCTTGGATGGCATTCGCGGCACAGCAAACGGCATTAAGATCCACTCCCCCCTGACCGGAACATTCAATGCCTCCAACATTCTGGCCGCTGTCGAGGTCGGCGTGGGACTTGGGCTGAACCCCCAGGACATCTCTGCCGGAGTCACCCATCTTCAGGTAGTTCCCGGGCGCCTGGAACGGGTTGCTAATTCAAAGGGAATTCACGTTTTCGTGGATTACGCCCATAAGCCAGATGCACTCCAAAAAGTTCTCGAAACCTTACGAAACGCGATTCGCCAACAAAATCGTGCGCGACTGATCACGGTTTTTGGCTGCGGAGGCGATCGCGACCGCAAAAAGCGGCCCGTTATGGGCAAAATCGCCGTCGAACTCTCCGATCGCGTGTTGATCACCTCCGACAACCCCAGGACCGAGAATCCAGACTCGATCATTCAGGAAATCGTCGCGGGGATCCCTGCGGGAACTGATCGAGCGCGCACGCTGACGATCGAGCCTGATCGTAAAAAAGCCATTCAGAGCGCGATTCGCGAAGCCCGCACGGGAGATGTCGTCCTGATCGCCGGAAAGGGGCACGAGGACTACCAGATCATCAGCGCCCCGGGGGGAACCCGGAAGATCCATTTCGATGACCGGGAAGTCGCGGCTGAAGCACTCAAAACCTCATCCAGTTCTTGACACGCGGTTCTGAAAATTTGTAGCCTAGGGCATGCTCTTTCATCTCCTCTATCCCCTTCACCTTGACTACTCTTTTCTTAACGTTTTCAAATACATCACATTCAGAACCTTCGGAGCGACGATTACGAGCGTGGTTCTTTGCATGCTCGCGGGCCCGGCATTCATCCGATTCCTGCAACGAAAGCAAATGGGCCAGGCGATCCGGGATGACGGACCCAAAACCCATCTCGTAAAAAAAGGGACTCCCACCATGGGCGGCGGACTGATTCTGATCGCGATCGTGGTGTCCACGGTTTTATGGTCTGATCTGTCGAATAAAAATGTTTGGATCGCGATCCTCACGACTCTCCTTTTCGGCATCGTCGGCTATGTCGACGATTACCGGAAAGTCGTGAAAAAGAATCCGAAGGGGCTCACGGGAAGACAAAAACTTTTCTTTCAGACCCTCATCGCGCTCGGGACGGCCTACGCCATGTACGCTTTTCGCGACACTCCGCCGGTTCTGAAATTCCCGTTTTTCAAGGAATGGTCGCTTTACCTCGGCGTGCTTTTCATCCCTTTCGCCGCTTTCATTATCGTCGGAACTTCGAATGCCGTGAATCTGACCGACGGGCTCGATGGCCTCGCCGTTGGTCCGACCATCACCACCGCCGTCACCTTTCTCGTCCTGGCCTATTGTGCCGGCCACGTCAGAATCGCGGAATACCTTCAGATTCCACACGTCCCGGGTGCGGGAGAACTGAGTATTTTCTGCGGAGCAGTCGCCGCGTCCTGTCTGGGCTTCCTGTGGTTCAATACCTATCCGGCCCAGGTCTTCATGGGGGATGTGGGCTCGCTTTCTCTTGGCGCAGCTCTCTCGGTGGTCGCGATCGTCACGAAAAACGAGATATTGCTTGCTCTTTGCGGCGGAATTTTCGTAATTGAAGCACTCTCGGTCATGGCTCAGGTCGCGTCTTTCAAAATAACGGGCAAGCGCGTTTTCAAGATGGCCCCCATCCATCACCATTTTGAATTGAAGGGCTGGGCGGAGCCGAAGGTCATCGTGCGGTTTTGGATCATTTCCATTCTTCTTTCACTGTTTACGCTGTCGACTCTCAAGTTGAGATAGGAGCCGGAGTTCATGAGCAAGTTCAAGGGCAAGAAAGTCTTAGTAGTCGGGTTCGGAGTTTCAGGAGTGGCCGTCGCCAAGTATATGGCACGCCAGGGGGCGCGGGTAACGGTCACGGACCTGAAACAGAAAAGCGAACTCCAGACCTCCGTGAACGCCTGCTCCGAGCTGAAACTCGAATATGAACTCGGCAAACACAACAACAAAACCTTTCATTGCGCCGACCTCATCGTGGTCAGCCCGGGCGTGCCGCTGAATATCAAACCGCTCGAGGAAGCCCGCGAAAAAAACATCCCGATTACCAGCGAGATTGAACTCGCCGCGAGCGCTTTTGAACAACCGATGATCGCGATCACGGGCACCAACGGCAAGACCACGACAACCACCTTGATCGGGGAGATGTTCAAGGCCGATGGAAAAGCTGCCTACGTGGGCGGCAATATCGGCAAACCGCTGCTCGACTATTTCAATGACGGTCAGAAATCCGAGGCCATCGTGGCGGAGCTGTCGAGTTTTCAACTCGATCTTACCGAAAAACTCACGCCGGCGACCGCGGTTTTCACGAATCTCGAAGAAGATCATCTCGATCGTTATCCCGACATGCAGGCCTATACGAATTCCAAAAAGCGGCTTCTCCGGGCCTGCGATCGCAACACTTTCGTCGTCCTCAACTATGACGATCCGAACATCGCCCGTTTCGGGGAAGAAAATCCCGGCAAACCCATCTGGTTCACCAAAAAGGACCCGATGAAAATCGGCGGAAGCTTCGCCGAACAATTCTGCGGGGCTTACTGTCCTCCCGGCAAACGACAGATGGTCACCCGAGTCACCGGAAAAGAAGAAATTTTCGACCTTTCCCAGTTCAGGCTCTTCGGCGAACACAATAAGGAAAACCTCATGGCCGCGGCCTGCGCCGCCATGGCCATGGGCGTGAGCGGCAAAGCCGTTCAAAACGTCATCAACACCTTCAAGGGTGTCCCGCACCGTCTCGAGTTCGTGAGGAAGAAAGATGGAGTTTATTTTTTTAATGACTCCAAAGGCACGAACGTGATGAGCGTGAAACGCAGTCTTCAATCCTTCGCCGCCAGCCCCATCATTCTGATCGCGGGTGGCCGAGACAAAAACCAGGATTTCGCGCCTCTGGTGGACCTCGTACAAACGAAATGCAAGATTCTGATCCTCCTCGGCGAGGCCAAGGAAAAGATCAACCGGGCAATCGGTGATTTCGCCGAAACCTATCTTGTCGGCACGTTCGAAGAAGGCGTCCTCCTCGCCTATCAGAAGTCGCGAAGCGGTGACATCATTCTGCTCTCGCCGGGATGCGCGAGCCAGGACCTCTTCCGCAACTTCGAGGAACGCGGGGATTACTTCAAGAAAATCGTAAGTCAGCTCTGAAAGGAGATCCGTCCGCTTTGTTCAGATCCTTGTGGTTGCGAATCAAACGTGCGGTACCCCGTCCTTCGGCGTTTGAAGTTCCCGCGGAATCGTGCCCCTGGCCGCTTTCGACTCAGGGGATTGATCTCGTCCTTTTGCTGATCGTGGTCTCGATGGTCGCCTTCGGGCTCCTCATGGTTTACAGCTCATCCTTCATCTATGCCCAGGAACGCACGGGCGACGGTTTCGCGTTTATCAAGAAGCAACTGCTCTTTTCCGGACTCGGATTCATTTCGTTGATCGCGCTTTGCCGGATCGATTATCGCAGGTGGTCCAAATGGGCCTATCCCGTCATGCTGCTCGCCATCCTTCTGCTTGCCCTCATCGCGGTCCCCGGGATCGGAGTTCGTGTCGGGGGAGCGAGAAGGTGGCTCAGAATCGGGGAATTCAACTTTCAACCCGGCGAGTTCGCCAAATTCGCGGTCATTTTCTTCGTGGCCTATCAACTCGATCGAAAATGGAATCGAATCCACACCTTTACCGCCGGAGTCCTCTCTCATTTCATCGTTCCCTTGCCGGCGCTGATTCTGCTCCTTCTGCAACCCGACTTCGGCACTACCGTCATGATTTCGGTCGTGATTTTCGCATTGATGTTCCTGGCCGGCGTGCCGCGCCGCTACCTTTTCGCGGCCGGGCTGCTTGCCGCGATGGCCGGGACGATGCTCGCCTTGGGCACGGCTTATCGCAGGGATCGCGTGATGACCTTTCTCGATCCCTGGCGCGATCCGGGCGGAAAAGGCTTCCAAATCCTTCAATCGCTCGTCGGGCTTCACAACGGGAGCCTTTTCGGGGTGGGCCTCGGCAACGGCAAGGAGAAACTCTTCTATCTTCCCGAGGCGCACAACGACTTCATTTTCGCCGTGATCGGAGAGGAACTGGGCTTCGTCGGAATCGCCAGTGTCGTGCTCGCCTACCTGTATTTCGTCCAGCGCGGACTGAAAATTGCGTGGGACTGCAATAAAAAGTACCAAGACCGCTTCGGAATGCTTCTCGCCTCCGGAATCACTCTTGCCCTCGGCCTGCAGGGCTTCGTCAACATGGCCGTTGTTTTGGGGCTGCTCCCCACGAAGGGTCTGACGCTTCCTTTCATCAGCTACGGCGGTTCCGCGCTGCTCGTTGATCTTGCGGCGGTTGGCGTGCTCCTCAGCGTCGCAAGAGGACCGCGCAGTTCGTTTCAGGTGAAATCGCATGGACGCTAAACGCCCCCCCACTTTGATCGTCGCGGGCGGCGGTACGGGAGGCCATGTTCTCGCCGGAATCGCGGTTGCGGATGCCTGGCGTTCGCGCTTCGGCGCGACCCTCTCTGCCCCCGTCCTTTTCGTTGGGGCGCGCGGCGGGATCGAGGAGATGCTCGTTCCCCGGGCCGGCTATCCTTTGGAACTTCTCCAATTGGGATCCTTGAACGGGGTCAGCCTGAAAAGAAAATTGAAAACACTTCTCCAGCTTCCACTCGCGCTTTCCCGTTCGGCCGCGATTTTGCTCCGGCATCGTCCCGACGCCGTCATCGGAGTCGGCGGCTACGCCTCCGGCCCCTTGATTCTGGTCGCGAGAATTCTTTCAATTCTCCGGGTCCTGCGCTGCCGATGCGCCATACTGGAACAAAACTCGGTGCCCGGATTCACGAACCGCATTCTCGGTACCGTCGTCGAAATGGTCTTCTGCGCTTTTCCAGGTACGGAAGGCCGCTTCCGCACGCGGGCGATCCTTACCGGAAATCCGATTCGCTCGTCCATGCGGCTCCTGCCATCCGCGAATCGTGAGCCGTTCACGATCTTTGTTTTTGGCGGCAGCCAGGGCGCCCTTGGCATCAATTCACTTGTTCTCGACGCGCTTCCCCTGCTCGAGGACATGAAAGAGAAACTCCGAATCATCCATCAAACCGGCGAACGTGATTACGAGCGCGTGGTGAAGGGATATCAGGATGCCCGATTCGAGGCCCGAATCGAGAAGTTCATCCACGAAATGCCGGCTGTTTATGAATCGGCCTCCCTTCTGATCTGTCGTGCGGGGTCCTCGACCCTGGCCGAAATAGCCGCCGTCGGACGTGCGGCCGTTCTTGTTCCGTTTCCGTTCGCTTCGGACGATCATCAGCAGAAGAACGCCGAAGTTTTCGCCAACGCGGGCGCGGCGCGCCTGATGCGACAGATCGAGCCGAACCGCGGGACCGGTCGGGAACTCGCCTCCGTGATTAGACATCTGATCGCTCATCCCGTCGAAATCAGCGACATGGAAAAAGCGGCCACGCTCTTCTGCCGGCCCAATGCGGCCGCCGACATCGTCAAGAACCTCGCGGAGCACCATGCGCAGTAAGGGAGAAACACAACTGCATTTCGTGGGAATCGGCGGAATCGGAATGAGCGGAATCGCCGAGGTATTCCTGAATCAAGGTTACCGCGTCACGGGCTCGGACCTTCTCGAGTCCGAAGTCACGCGCCGGCTCGCGCAGCTCGGTGCCCGGATCGCGATCGGCCACCATGCCGACAACGTTCCCGGGTCCCATGTTGTCGTGGTTTCGTCCGCGATTCGCGGCGACAATCCCGAGCTCCTCGCGGCGCAACGTCTCAGAATTCCGGTGATTCCCAGAGCTGAGATGCTGGGTGAGCTCATGCGCGGAAAAACCGGAATCGCCGTCGCCGGCTCTCACGGCAAGACGACCACGACTTCGATGCTGGCCTCCGTCATGGGATCAGCCGGCCTCGACCCGACCGTCGTCGTAGGCGGGAAAGTCGATTCGCTCGGCGGAAACGCAAAACTCGGACAAGGAACTTTCGTCGTCGCCGAAGCCGACGAAAGCGACGGCTCGTTTTTACACCTGCCCGCGACGATCGGCATTGTCACGAACGTCGATAACGACCATCTGGACCATTTTGGGAACATCGCCGCGATTGAAGATGCCTTCGTGGGCTTTGTCGGAAAGCTGCCCTTTCACGGCGTGGCGGCCGTATGCGGTGAAGACCCCGGCGTCCGCCGCTGCCTTCACCGCTGGACGAAGCCGGTCGCGACGTACGGTTTGTCGGAGGAGTGGGATTTTTTCGCGAAGAATATCCGCGCGGAAGGTCTTCAGTCATCGTTCGAGATTTTTGGTAGAAATGCACCGGACACTTCCCACCGTCTCCTCGGGGAAATCCGGATTCGTGTTCCCGGGAAGCACAACGTCCTGAATGCCCTCGCGGTCACCAGCGTCGCGATGCACCTGGACCTGCCGTTTTCGACCGTGCAGAACGGGCTCGCCGAATACGGAGGGGTGCGACGTCGTTTTGAACTCAAATACCTCGACACCGCCCGGAACCGGGTGATCATCGACGATTACGGGCACCATCCGACCGAAATCGCGAGCACTCTGGCTGCAGCCCGGGCGTATTGGCCTGGCCGCATTCTGACTATCTTTCAGCCACATCGTTATACCCGGACTCTGCATTGCCACGACGGCTTCCTGAGTGCGTTTCATCAAAGCGACCTGGTCCTGATCACGGATATTTACCCCGGAGGAGAAGACCCGATTCAAGGCGTTACCGCAAGCGCCCTGGCCGCGGATATCCAGAAGGTCACTTCAGCCGAGGTTCAGTACGTCGGCGAACTTGCGACGGCGCAGGCCCGCGCTCTTGAATTGATCAAAGATGGCGACATGGTGCTCTGCCTGGGCGCAGGTTCAATCACGCGGCTTGCGGAGCAGCTTACGAAGGAAATCGCACCTTGAGCCCTCGGGCCGAAATTCAGGAATGGTTCCGGGCAAACTTCAAGGCGAATTTCTCGGGCGAGTTGCTGTTTGACGAACCTCTTCTCCGGTACACGTATTATCGAATCGGCGGACCGGCCGCGGTGCTCGCGATGCCCAAATCACTCCGTGACCTGGCGTGGTTACGCGCGGCGATCACCGCGACTGGCTCGCCGGTATTTGTCTTGGGAGCGGGCTCGAATGTCCTTGTTTCAGATGCCGGCTTTTCTGGCCTCGTCATTCGCTCACCGCAAATGAACACGGAGCTTACGGTAAAGGACGGCCGCACCGTTCGCACGGGAGCGGGGCTCTCCATTGCCGCATTACTCCGCCGCGCGATTCACGAGGGCTGGTCCGGTTTTGAATTTCTGTGCGGAATTCCGGGTACGGTCGGCGGAGCGATCGCGATGAACGCCGGGACCCAGCTTGGCGAGGTGAAAGACAACATTCTTCGTGTCGAAACCGTCCCGCTCCTGGAGGCTTCGAAGCCGGGCGGGACTCCCATCGCGTTCGAAGGCGCGGATCTTCGTTTCGAATACCGCAGGAACCTGTTCTTACCGGAGGGCCAGATGATTTGGGCGGCGGAATGGCGAATCGCCTCCAAGGCTCCGGCCGAAGTAAAACTCGCGATCGAGAGCGCCCTTGCCCGCCGAAAGGCCACCCAGCCACTGGACTTTCCATCCTGCGGGAGCGTTTTCAAGAATCCCGGCGCGGGAACCTCGGCCTGGCAGGTGATTAATCAGCTCGGACTCCGTGGTCATCGCGTCGGGAACGCTCAATTCTCGGTCAAGCACAGCAATTTTATCGTCAATCTCGGCGGCGCCACGGCCGCTGACGTCAAAGCCCTGATTTCACTGGCCCAAAGCCGGGCTAAAGCCGAGCTCGGGATTGCCCTCGAGTGCGAGGTCCACTGCATCGGGGACTAACCGATTTTTGTTGCATCGCGTCACACTTTGAGTTACACCCCCACCAAGTTGGAGATTCCCATGAAAGTCGCCTTTTTTGTCTCGATTTGCGCTCTTTTGATCGGTGCAAGCGCCTTGGCTTCAGAGCCTTCATGCAAGGTACGAACGATAGGCGGTTCAGAACAAGGTCTGACGTTCTCATTCTGGTACAAAGTCGAGGCGCAGTCCCTCGAGGAATGCCAGGATGAAGCGAAGTCCCTTCTCGATCGGACAACCTCCTGGAAAGTCTTTTATAAATGGCGCGCAGGCGAAACGAAGATCAAAGGATCGTATACCGCCGAAACGTTTTAGGGAGCGGCGCTGAGTATCGCGAGATTGATCTTATCGAGAAGCTCGTTCGGACGGGAGCTATCCGGCTCATCCACGCTCTCCCACCCGGCTGATGACCCATCTGCCTTGAGCTTCTCAACTTCTTCGGTCGGCTTCACGGTTACGTCCACCCCGCCGATCACGCGATTCGCGCTGATCGCATACTTAATCCGGGTTTGAAGATATTTCTTCCGCGGCGAGCCGTTCACGGCGTACTCGTGATACTTGTCACGGGATTGTCCGTAGACCCAATCCGTTTCCAAAGACCGTTGCTCGAGCTTCTGCATTTCAAGCGGATCAACTTCCGAAGGGTCTCGGTCAGTGATCTTGTAATTCTTGAGCGCGGACTCGATTCCTTTCCACACGACGGGAAATTCGAATTCGAACGTTCGATGATCATTGAGCCGGGCGTAGTTCTGGGTTTTTACCGGTTGGGCGCTCGAACAGGCGTTTACTGCCGCCAAAACGCTCAAGATGGAAACGAAAACGAGACTGTTACGATTCATGATTTCCTCTTTATGGGAATTACTCGTGGCGCTCCGGGTCCTGTACGGGAACCGGGTCCATTGCGCCAATACCGGGCGCGGAATTCACGGGAGCAGCGCTCTCTGCCTCGGATTCGTCTCCTCCGGGCGCGACAGCCGGAAAGGTATTGCGAGCGGGCTTCGAAGCAGGACGCACACTCCGGGGCAGCGCGGCCACTTTGGGCGTCTTCACGTCCATGATGATCCGGACCGGATTTGAAAGCTCAAAAATCTCGACGGGAGTGCCCGACTTCAGTTCGAAAACGAAAGTCCAGGTACCTTCGTCCAGAACGGGGAATAATTGGACCCGCTCCACGACGGAACTTTTCTTAAAAGCCGCCTGAACCTTTTTCGCGTCAAATGAAAGCTTCGGGTGACCCCATACCGTGAAAATGAGCCGCTTCTCATCGGGAGTGACGGAAATCTGGTAATACGGCGGGCGCTGAATCGCGGCCGCTTCGCCATTCTGATTGCCGGCCAGATCGACGACGATCCGCTCGAAGCCCTGATTCGCCGCCCGCCGGATGTCCTTTACGAGGACTTCGTCTATCGCCTTATCCCCGCCAATAACGAGCCCATCCCGGACATATGCCTGCGTTTTTTTTCCATCCGCGACCTGGATTTTGTCGGGCCTCAGATCAGCCATCGCCAGGACAGTCCCGCACGTGATGAGCAGCACCCCCGAAAGCACACCCATATAAAATCTCATGACTATAAGTTAGCCGCCTAAACGCGGGTACGCAAGCTGAGATCAGCGCGAAATAAACGCACCCCGCCGGCCATCACCAGCCAAGGGAGCAGCCAACCGATAACGGCCCCCGCGCCCGGCCCCGGTCGCGAGCCGCCTCCCGCGGCGTCTTGAACTGTTCCGCAGAACCCTGTCGATTCCTCTTTCTGCCGGGAACTTCTGGGCGGATTGCCTGGAGGGCTGACATAAATCGGAAAGTTCTCGTCCATCCGGCATCGCGCATTGAACGGCAGGACCGCCGCAAGCGGCGGCTCGCCCTCGTTGAAGCTTCCCGTAATCATCATGAACGGCACGGAATCAACCATGATCGGACCGGCGGGATAATACGACGAACTGATCGCGGCCCCATCCACCTGCAGATAATAATCGCCGTATTTCAGATCATCGGCGACAAGCGCCGTATCGAAATTGGAAAATCCTGAATCGCCGGTATAGACGCGGTCTGAAGTGACGGTCTCGACGGTGCTGCCGTCGGACCGCAACAAGGTCATGGACGCGCCGAGTGGCGAGTACAAACTGTAGCTGAGCACATGAATTTCAACATGTCCCTGAATGCGCGGAATGCGGTAAAACACTGGGCCAGAATAACGGTAACGATCGACGATCCCGAACCGGCCGGATTGTCCCGCTCGATGGACCGCCAGCTCAGCCGAATCCACCATCCCCGCCGAAGAGCTGCCCGAAATCGCGGCCCCACCTGAGCGGGGACACCGGGCCGTGACCGTGGGTGCCGCCACTTCCGGTCCCGCGGGGACGTTTACCGATTGGAGTTCGAATCCCGAGCTATCCGTGAGAAAACTGCGACTGAAAGCCTCACCCGCCGTGCACACGTCCGGGTTCATTCCGGAGTAGTAACTCGGGAGCACTTGATAGCCCGCCAGAAAGGGTTCGATCATCAGGTAGTACGGGCCGGGTTCAAGCGCGCCGATCGCGTATCGTCCAGCCCTGTCAGAAATTCCGGTAGCCAAAACAGTCCCTCTTCTTGCTGAAATCGCAAGAACATGGGCGCCATAGATGGGCTGCCCCGATTCCGATACGACGAGTCCGCCCAAACTGCCGCGCGCCGAGGCGTCCGCTGCAGGATATAACGCGCGGACGGCCACCTGATCATCGCAGCTCAGATGTGCCTGCTCGGGCGATTCCATGAACAACATCGTTGCCTGTAACCCTCCCGCATGCGCGAGGCCGAAAGCGTGTCCGAGTTCGTGGGTGATGACGTTCTCCACAAAGACCTTGCTGCGCGAGCCCAAGGAATTTGTGTTTCCCGTGCCGTAGCCCGAAGTGTCACGGGCATTCGTCGTGAACTGGAAGTCCCGATCGTTGAGCACGATGTCGGTTTCAAGAATTTCGCCCGTCTCCGTATTATAAAAGACCTGTGTTAACCCAAGCACGTTCGGCGAAAGCCGGATAGCGCTGTTTGAAGCGAAATACATCGAGGATAAACCATCGAATTCGCTCTTGACGGGGTAGATGCCGGGGTCCGTCCCCTGCCAGTAATCGAACGAAAGACTCCCGCCCGAAGCGCTCTTCCAGCGTTGCAGGCCGCGAACAGCCGCGGCGAAAAACTCGGCGGGACCGATTCCATTTTGGTTTGTAGCGTTGCCCGCGAGGTTCAGCTTCAAAGGGCCTGTCCATCGCACAAGGGAACCGCCGGGCGCGAAAGTCGGGGTATATGCCCAGGCAAAATTAATAGAGGCCAACAGGGCGGAAACCCAAAAAACTCGTCCCATCCTTGGACTCATTCAGACTCCTTTGGGACCCCTTCATTGGAGTCCTGAGGAATTCCACACATCCTGGTGTGGAATGGCCCGCCTCAACCTTAAGGCGGCTTGCCAGTTCGGATTCAGCGCTTTCGCTGCC
>DATDSK010000101.1:0-3576 GCA_035291325.1 Bdellovibrionota bacterium
GGATTTCGTTTTCAGTTCGAGAACACAATTCCGCAGCTTTGAAAATTCGAGAACCAGTTCCGAGGCCGAACGGGTCAGCGGCTCAAACGCGAGACTATCGCCGAGAACCCAGGTACCGATCCGGAAGAATCGCCAGGGCTCACGCGCCGTCCTGGAACGAATCTCCGCGATCATTCCTTGCGTATCGGCAACGACCTGAATCGCCGCATTCGTCAAATAGTCCTGAAGAACACAATACGAACAGTCAAACGGGCAATTACTCACCGACTTGAGGACATGAACCCCGCAGCAGACATATTCCTCGTTCATGCTGGCGCAGGGATTCAGGGCTTGCCCTCGCTTTTCAGAAATATGCAGGATGGTTTTGCCTTCGGCATAATCACTCACCAAAGGCGGTTCATCGACCGTATCGACGGCCCCGAAATACTCGCGAACGCGGCGGGCCTGCTCGCTTTCCAACTGGCTTTTGCATATGGAAGCCGTCCTGATCCGGTACACTCAAAGCTCCGCGAGAATGTTTTCGAGGCCATTGCCGACTTCAGGCCTGCGAAGCTCCGCGAGGGCTTTCGGCCATTCTTCCGGCTCGCGCACTCTGATCGAGAGTTTCACTTCACGCCGTTCCAATGTGCGATCCCATTCAACCGAAATATTGCCGGGAAGCCCCATCCCGGTCTGAAGCGCTTCAAGCCTGCTATTCACGGAAGTCAGGATCGGAAATCTTCGTCTCAAGATGAGCTGGCGGAGCCGCCCCGTTTTCTCGAGCGGCGGCACGTCCGAGTTCATCAGCTCCGAGAATTCCTTATCTTTCACGAAATCGTCGATGCGGAGTCCGGACGCCCGAAAATAATCCTTCAGATTCACGATGAATTCTTCCAAGAGCGAAGCCGTGAGAGTGACGCGGTCGCGCCAGGCAAATACTTCGTTCAGGAGTTCAACTGGCTGCTGCGTGAACTGAAAGCATTGTTTGAAGGAAAAATTCTTCTCCTCGCAGAAAGAAAATACCGGAAGAGGCAGGCCCCCCACCTTTTCACATTTGGCAAGAACCTCGTCGCGAGCGGCAAACCCGAGCCGCGGGAGATGTTCACGCACAAGGTCTCTCGAGAAACCGGCCCCGAGGGCGAAAAGGATAAAGCGGATCCGCCTCGGCACGTTCGGCTGAAGCCAGGAATCGTGGTTCTGGAGCAGAATCCGGAATACCGCCTCGTCAGGCGCGGCCCAAGGCAACACCCGGCACGGAATTTCAGAAAGGCCTGTCCTCTGGGCAAACGCGAAGCGGACAAACCCGTCGATCAATTGATAGGAGATCCCCGTCTCCGCGCGCCGTTCACGGATCACGATCGGCTGGATCAGACCAACTTCTTCCAAAGACCTGATAACGGCCTCGGAGCTTTCTTCAGGTTTTTGGAAGCGAAAGCTGAAATCCTGAATCTCGACGGTCCTCACGGTAAGATCGCGAATCTCGCTCATAACGACCCCTGAACGGTCCCCGAGCAAACACGCGAAGGCCCCGAAAGGAAACGTCCGAAAATACCTTTCATACTCTCGCGAACACGATCAAGATTGCCCGCGAATTCTTCCCGCGCACCAAGCCCGGCGTAATCCGTTATACCCTTCACTGCCGAAAACCTGATCCCGGCACCGATGAAAACGGCCGCCTGCGCGCAAGCTTCCATATCGACAAAATGATTGACCCGCCAGGAGTCGGGGATCTCCCCGAAAACAGGCCTCGGCACGCTCAAAAGCCGTCCGCCCGTTCGAATGTTCGGCGTCGCGCCGCATTCCAAAGTTACTGGCGGCGCCGGGAGATGAAAGGAACTGCCCGCGAGATCGTTCACGAGCTCGGGAACAACCCAATCGCCAAGAGCAGTCGTCGTCGGATCAAGCGCGGCGGCGGTCCCGATATTGATGACCTGACCCTCCCCGCCGCTGTCAAAAAGTCCCGGCACCCTGAGCAGCCGATAGGCCGCCTCAGCAGCGCGGGAAGGCCCAACCCCCGTGATCAAGACCAGCGATCGAAGGTCGCGGGCCGCTCGGGATTTCAGTATTCCCGCCTCGATGGCCTTCAAACGCGCGACCAGAACGCGCGATGAAGCGAGCCAATCCACCGGCAACTCCTGTTCAGAAGCAGCCGTAAAAACGAGCCGGTTATCTGCTAACCCTGGTTGTCGAGCCACCAGACCTAGAGACCATGATTCTTGCAGGCCGGCAAGATCGTATTGAACGAAACTTCGATCGGAGGAAAACATGGAATATCACGCAATAAGCGGCTCGGAATTATCTCACAAGTCGTGTAAGCCGTGCGAAGGAGGCACCCGCCCGATGGACCGGGACCGCATCGAATCCATGCTCCGTGCCGTTCCCGGTTGGCAGTTCCAAGACGGAGCTGTGACCAAAACCTATGAATTCAAGAATTATCACGAGACGATTGGGTTCGTGAACGCGACGGCCTGGATTTCCAACCGCGAAGACCATCACCCCGATCTCGAAGTCAGCTACCGCAAATGCAAAGTTCGTTATTCCACTCACGCAATCGGAGGAATTTCGGAAAACGACTTCATCTGCGCGGCGAAGCTAGAAGCGCTCTTTTTGAAATGAACAATTGGCTAAAGAGACGTGCGGGTTTATACCCATGCACGTGTACCCGCCCGTTCCCCATGTATTGACAATCCGTCCGATCCAGATCGCTGGAATCGACCTCCGGATCGAGTGTTTGAAAGACTTGGAGCAAACGATCGATCAACTCTTCGACGTTCTTCAGGCAGGCGGAGATCCTTCGCTGCTCGAGGAATTTTGCCCGTATTTCGGGGTAATCTGGCCCTCGGCGCTGGCACTCGCCGAAGCAGTTGCGGAGCGCGATTCGCTCATCCGTGGCTCCGAGGTTCTCGAAATCGGATGCGGCTTGGCAATCCCGAGCCTGGTGGCGAGTCGCCTGGGCGCTCGCGTCACGGCAACCGACTTTCACCCACTCGTGAGCGAATTTCTGAACCGCAATGTTGCGTTGAATCAGATCAGAAACCTGAATTACCTCAGAATTGACTGGCGGAACGAAACAAAGCAGGCGGAATTGCCACAGTACCCCTGGGTCATCGCGAGCGACGTACTTTACGAACGGCAGCATCCCGAACTGGTCGCGCGCGCGATGCATTCGCACCTTTCTCCCGGGGGCACCGCGATCATTGCTGATCCGGCTCGCCCCTACCTCCAGTCTTTTGTTCAGGAAGCGGAAAAATTGGGATTCACCCATGAATTAAGCGTCCGAAAAGACATTTTCATCATCACTTTGAAAAAACAGGCCGTGTGAATACAAAAAAGCCCGCACACCGAACGGCGTTACGGGCTTTTTTGAAATTCTTTGAAGTTAAAGCTTAGCGCGTGGTCGTGTTCTTCAACTCGCGCTCGGCTTGGAGCCAATGCTCCTGGGGCGTGCCGGCTTTCCCGGACTTGTAAATTCCATAAGCACGGGCGGCGATCTGTTCGTGCGTGGGCCAATTGGTGGTCGTTGCTTTCGCAGTGGTCGTCTTCAAGGTGCTCGTGGTGTTCGGACGGTTGGTGGTTTTCGTATTGTTCGTCTTCTCT
>DATDSK010000102.1:0-10529 GCA_035291325.1 Bdellovibrionota bacterium
CCAGTCCTTCAGGATCAGTGCCGCCTTATGCGGATTGGAGTCCACCAATGTCACCACTTTTTCCCTGATCATTTCGCCTTCGGTCTTCTCTGGATCCATCTTCTCCGGAATGATCGGTACCGCCTCCTCCATGCCGGGCAGATTCCCGTTCGCCTGGAGCCGCTCAAGCTCCTCGATCGTCTGCGGCAGGAAGGTGTCGACACTGTCGATCGTATTCTCCGTGATCCATTTGATGAACGGACGCACGACGAAGAAGAAAAACAGGGCGATCGTGAGACCGACGACGAGATAGAGAATCAGGTTCTGAAGGTAGCTCTTGCGCTCCTTCTCGGCGATCACCTTCTGAGCTTCCTCGAAGTCCTCATGCGTGAACTCCAGGTTCTTGATCTCCAGAATATCGCCGCGTTTGCGATCGATTCCGGCCGCGCTCGCCACGATCGTCTCGAATTCCTTGATCTTCTCAGGCGACCATGGCTCGATCTTCGCTTCGACCTTGCCGTCTTTACCGGGCGATTTGACGGTCTTCCCGTCGACCATCACGGCGACCGAGAGACGCTTCACCGTGCCCGATGGTTTCGTGGTCCTGCGTATGGTCTTCGGAATCTCGTAATTCGTGACCTCATTGTTCTTTGCGGTTTCGGTTCTCACCTCGCCGTTAGCCGCGGGCGGCGCGCCGGGAGTATTCGAGGCTGCCCCCCCCAATCCATAGGGACCCGGCCGTGTTCCTGAAGCCGAATCGCTCCGTTTGTCCACTGAAAGAACCGCCGCTCCATCGGCATCCACGAGCGTCTGCGTTTCATTGACCTGCGAGAAGTCCAGCTCCGCCGAGACCTTCGCCACGACCCGTCCCTCGCCGACTACCCGGGAGAGCATCGCCTCGATACGTCTCTCGAGATCCATCTCAACCTTCTGCTGGAAATCGAGCTGATTCGCGGTCGCGGCCGATAGCGAGTCACTCGCGTTCTTCGAAAGAGTCTTTCCGTTCGAGTCGACGATGACGACGTCCGAGACTTCCATTCCTTCGACGGCGCGCGCGACGAGATTGCCGATTCCGAAAACCTGTTTCTCGGTCAGGGCGGTCGACGGGTCAACATCCACAACGACGGAGGCCGTCGGCTTTTTCTGGTCCTCGACAAAAGTGCTCTTTTGCGGAATCGCCAGGTGCACCCTTGATCTCTTCACCCCGTTGATGGTGTTGATCGTCCTCATCAGCTCTCCCTCGAGAGCGCGTTTCTGATTCAACTTCTGGACGAAGCTCGTCGTGCCAAGCGTCTGCTTATCGAAAACCTCATAACCAACCACGCTCGACTGCGGGAGTCCCATGGTCGCGAGTTCAAGTCTGAGATCGTACATCCGTTCAGATGGGATCGCGATATTCTTGCCGGTAGGATCGACTTTGAATGGAATGCGCTTATCGCGAAGTACCCGTATGATATTCGTCGCGTCCTCGGGGTTGAGATTCGTCATAAGGGGCGAATAGCTCGTATCCCCCGCCCAGAAAAACAACGCGGTCATTCCGATGATGATTCCGGCCAGGGTCAGCGCCATGGCGACCTTCTTTACCGGGTTGAGCCCCTTTATGAACTCATCAATCTGGAAAAATACTTTCTTTAGATATGCGATCATCCGTAAACTCCGTCCATGTTATTCACCAGACTAAACCTGCATGCGCATGATCTCCCGGTACGCTTCCAGGATCTTGTTTCTCACCTGCATCATGAGCTTGAGTGAAGTATCCGCCCGCTCGATCGTCAGCATCGTTTCGTGGATGTTTTTGCTCCGCCCGGCAACCAGTTCCTTGATCGCGGTATCCGCCTGATGCTGATGTTGATTCACGGTTTCTACCGAATTCCTGAGAATATCCGAAAACGTCTTGGCCGACTCGGCTGAATCGGGCCGCGGAACTTCCATGCCCTGCGCGCGCATTTCCTGCGCGACCCGCCGTTCGGAGGCAATCTGCCCCGAGCCCAACCCGCCCCCGACCAGCTGCTCGACATTACCGGTCTGAACCATGCGATTGAGATTCTCGATATTCAGATTCGACATGCTTTACCTCCCGTAGCCCGCCTCAAGTTCATCGGCCGATCTCCAGGGCCTTCTGGGCCATTGCTTTTGCCGCGTTCATAGCGGTGACGTTCGCGTCGTAAGACCGCTGCGCGGTGATCATGTTGGCCATCTCTTCGACCGTGTTCACGTTCGGCATCGCCACGTAGCCATCGGCGTTCGCATCCGGATGATCCGGCTTATAAACCATTCGGGGCGGACGCTGATCCTCGACGATCTCTTCCACCTGGACTCCCTGAATGTTTTCGTCCAATTGGTTCTGAAGAATCTCGCCGAAACTCTCCCGATCGGTTTGAGCCGCGAGGAGAGGATCGCGCCGTTTATAAGGGCCACCCGCTTCAGTACGGGTCGTCTCCGCGTTCGCGATGTTGCTGGATATGGTATTCATGCGCTTCGTTTGCGCATCAAGACCCGAAGCACTCACCCTCATGGAAGAAAAAAAGTCCATTATCGGTTACCTCCGCCTTCGGTGATCGAATATTTCAGCATGCCCAGCTTGCGTTTGAGCATCTCGGCCGCTGAATCGTAGAGAAGCTGGTTTTCAGCGAGCTTGGCCATCTCGGCGCTTCGGTCCACGGTGTTGCCGTCCAGAGACTCGACGCCGTTCGGGTCATCGTAGATCTCGGGCTGAACAGGATCGGTGGCCGAATGAACGATATGGCCGGGTTCCGCGCCTTGCGGCTTGACGGCTCGACCCACGCCCAAGGCGTCCCGGAGCGCCGATTCAAACTCCACCGCCTTGGTTTTGTAACCCGGAGTATCGGCATTCGCGATATTGGCGCTGATCACGTTCTGATTCAAAAGCCGCACGTTCAGTGCCGTGTTCAGAGCGCCAATAGTTGGATCAAAACCGCTATCAGACATATTTCCCGAGACTCCCCCGGACTCCATCGTTACAAGTTACATGCCGCATCCAAAGACGTTTTAGCCTGTGCTCGATCCGCTGACTCCTTCCGCACCCGGAATTTTCTGCAGCTCCCGACTTTTCCCAGAGCAACTTCTGCCGATTACCCTCAAGCTTGGATCCCGATTTTCCGATAATCGGCGAGCTTATTCCTCAGCGTCCGAATCGAGATCCCGAGGGCTCGCGCCGTGGGAGTGCGATTGCCCTTGTGATAATGAAGGGCGCCCAGAATCACGTTACGCTCGATATCGTCCAGCGTCTGCCCGGGAGACCACGCCTTGTCGAGCGCCGACTCCTCTCCTTCCACTGCTTGCGTCCCGAGGTTCCGCCTTTCGATGCAGATCTCGCGACCACTGATCACCCCCCCGCCCGAAGCGGTGATTACCGCGCGCTCAATGACATTCTCGAGTTCGCGGACATTTCCATGCCATTCGTGCGAATCAAGAAGTCCGCAGGCGTCCTGCGCGAAACCGGAAATCTGCTTATTGTTCTTCTTCGCGTAAATCGCCATGAAGTGCTCGGAGAGAATCCTCACGTCACCGATCCGCTCGCGAAGCGGCGGCAGCGTCAGATTGACGACATTCAAGCGATAAAACAGATCCTCGCGAAAAGTCCCCTGCCTCACGCAGTCTCCGAGGTTGCGATTCGTGGTCGCCAGGATCCGGACATCCACCGGAATGGGCTTGCGTCCGCCGATCCGGTCAACCTCGCCTTGTTGGATGACGCGGAGGAGTTTGGCCTGGAGGCGAATGTCCATCTCCGAAATTTCGTCGAGAAGAAGCGTTCCGCCGTTGGCGAATTCGAATTTTCCGGCTTTGCTGCTGACCGCCCCGGTGAAAGCGCCTCTTTCATAGCCAAAAAGTTCGGACTCGAGGAGGTTCTCCGGAATCGCCGCGCAGTTGATCGCGACGAACGGCTTGGATGCGCGGGTGCTGTTTTCGTGAACGAGACTGGCCACAAGTTCCTTGCCAGTGCCACTCTCGCCCTGAATCAGCACGGTAGCCTTGCTCTGCGCTACCGTTTTAGCGAGTTGGATCACTTCGCTCATTCTACGGTCCGCAGTAATGATTTCCGTCATTTTCCGCCCTCCTTGGCAGTGGTTTTCTCGTTGGCCAACGCTTCTGTTGCCAGCCGCTTCCAAAAATCGTCCTGTTTGCTGCCCGCGACCTTCTCCATCGCGGCGAATCCCTTTTTCGCGCTCGTCTGATCGCCCGTCTTGATCAGCGCGCGCGCGTACCCGAAAATAGCGCGATTGCCGCCCCAGTTTTGCTCGACGGCACGTCCATAGGTCTGCGCGGCCTCTCCCCAACGCCCGAGCTTTTCAAGTATCTCGGCTTGCGCAAGGACCAGGGCTTCGAGCGAGGGTACGACGGGGAGGCCGAGCGCGATCACGGCATTGTCCGAGCTCACGCCCTGCGAGGTGGCCCCGGGCTCACGGTTCTGTTTTGCCTTGAGCTTCTGCTCGAGTTCGAGGCTTCTTTCAAGATCCCGGTAAATTCCAAGAGCCACATTCAGATCCCCGGCCCGAAATTGCAGGGATGCGAGCCAATTATCGAGCGCCCGCCGCTGTTCCAACCAGGACGAGCCGGCCGCCGAACCAGCGCTTTTCGGCAGCAGAAGCTGCGCCCGCGCGGCGTGTCCGAGCGCGGAATTAAGCTTTTTCTCGCTTTCGTCCAGGAGTCCGAGAATGATTTCAGATTCGAAGGAGAACCGGGACTCCTCACGTACTTTACTCAGGTGCTGACGGATTTCGCTCTTTCCCGCGTCGGTTGAGGCGAGTCCCGGCGAAAGCCAAATCGCCTTGGCTTTCGTGAAATACTGTTCCGATTGTTTGATCAGCAGTTCGAGATCAGGGCCGCTTTCCCCCATGGCCGCGATGCCCCGATCGAGCTTGCCCTTCACTGAATGATCGTAAGATTCCGAAAGCTGCTTTGCCAGTGTGCCAAGCCCGAGATCCGAGGCCGCCTGAGAGAGCTTGAGCAGATAATCAAGCTCTTCCGGAGTCATGTCTCGCGAAATCAGCTCCTTTTTTGCCTCATAAAAGGTGAGCGCCTCGTACTTCTTGCTTGCGGCAAGGAGCTTCAAAATGGATTTCCTGAATAGCGTGCTGATGATTTTGTTCAGGAATGGCCGAGCCTCGGAGGCTCCGTTCGAATGCAACTCATCGAGAGCGAGACTCACGGCGCGATCTTCCTTGCCCATGGTGATCAGTGCCCGGACATGTGCAAGACCTCGAAAATCACGGTAACGCTTCAGCGTCACTTCCCCGCGGCCGTCGAACGATTGCCCTTCCTCGAGCATGAATCTTTCCATCGACTCGGAATTGAAGCCGCCCTGGTCGCCGCACGGGAGGAGCCTCAGCCTTGCGATCGTCGCGCCAGGACTCATCGGAAATCGATTGATCGTCTCGTAAAACCATTTCCGCGCGACCTCAGCTTCACCTTTGCCGGGCTTTCTTGCGTGAATCTCACCCAACCTGAATGCCGCCCGCCAACCCGCCGGGTGCGCCGAATAGTTATCGAGAAAATCCTGAAGGGCATCTTTCGCGCGGTCAAACTGGCCAAGCTGATAGAGCACCTCTCCGCGATTCACGAACGCCGAGGGGAACCTCTTTGCCTCGTCCTTGAAATGCGTGAAGCCCTGGTAATAGGCCGCCAAAGACTGTTCATACTGGAACCGGTCCAAGTAGAGATCACCGATTCGCATCGCAGCTTCGGCTTTGGCACGCTCATTTGGGGCGTTTTCGATAACCCATTGGTATTCTTTCGCGGCACGCTCAGTCTGCTTCATCGCATAAAGCGCCTCAGCCGCGCCCAGGTGAAACACCCAGTTCAGGCGGTGCTCGGGATAATGATTGATGAGCCAGAGAAAACTCTCAAGGGAGGCCAACGCTGAACCTTTTTCGATCTGATGTCCGGCCACGAACATTCCGGCATGCAGAGCCACGGGGGAATCGCTCGCTTCCGCCATCAACCGGGCGAGCAGCTGCTCGGCTTCCTTGTTCAAGCCAAGCTTCACCATCGCGCTCGCCTTCAAGAACCGCATCTCGTGCCTCGAGGCCGAACGCGAATATTCGGTTTCGAAGAAATCGAGCGCTTTTATGGCGAGAGCGGGCTTGCCCTGCTGATAAAGGGAAAGCGCCAGGCGAATGTACTGGGCCTCCTCCGTTTTGGCAGTCGGCACATAATAGGTGAAATGATCATCGGGGGTGCGGGCCGAAAGCCAACGGCTGAAATCGACCTTTTCGTGAAAAGGCAGGAATGGCAGAAAGATATCCGTTTTCTCGCTGAGAGGCTGCTCACAAAATCGTTCCGTCAAGCCTTCCGTCTCGGCCCGGCGTTTTTCGGTCGCGAGCCTTCGATCAGCGCGCTGTTTGGCTTGAAACTCGGATTTTTTTAATGCGGCGAGTCGGCTCGCCAGAGCCCGGTTGGCCTCCACTTCAGCCACGGTCGGACCCTTTTTCGGCCAGAAATCGACCAAGTACTGAGGCGTTTTGTCACGGTACTCGAAAAATTCCATTTCCGGATTCGCGGGGGCGTTCTTGCCGGTCGGGAACTTCCATTGTCCTTCGACGCGAACTCCGGCTTTGGACTCCGAAATGCGGAGGGATGCCAGACGGGGGTCCTCGACGGCCTTGAACTGCGCGCTCCACTCAGCCTCCTGGCCAAGCGGAGCACCGAGATCATTCAACCCGATCCCTTTTAACGTCAGCTGAAAACCATGCGACGAGTTCTTCCAAACGACGGGGACACCCTCGTCGATTTTCAGAACCAGTCTGCCATGAGTCTTGAAGGACTGGACCTTTAGGCCGTCTTCCGCGTATGCGGTACCGGAGGTCAGGAGAAACGGAATAGCGATCAGCAAGGATTTTATGAGACGCGCGCGAAGATGATTTCGAACCGTTTTTGTCATGAGCATCCTTGCTCTTGTTTCCTGGGTCCGTCTTCATGACAGACCCGAAGTCTCTCATGTGATCAAAGCAAGCCTGGTGCCATGGACTCAAAAAAGGACAAAATCTGCCGATAGGCTGAAATGGACCCGGAAGTTTTCGATCAGACACGGTAATTCTTTGCCAGGCAGAAAAGCACTGGCTCGAGTCCATCTTGTCCAGGGCACGAAAAATAAGTGGTTTCTTGACCCCCCGTCAGGAACACGACAGTTTACGACGGGAGTTTGACGGTTTATATTTGGTAAAACTTCCAAAAGAAGAGAGAAATGAAAAACATCTTGCAGCCACTACTCATCATCCTTGCCTTACTCCTGCAAAGCGGTTGCGGGCTCCTGCTCGGCAACGTCAAACCCGTCGACGAAAAGTCCGATTCTTATGGAGTAGCCGACCTTTCCAAGGAAAGTCCAGACTGGGTACGGCTTGAACAATCCCCGAAAACAGATGATTCAACGAACGATCCAAAAACGAATGACGGTTCCGGACCGAGCGAGCTTCCGGATGTGGCGTTTCAGTCCCAGAAAACCGCCGCGGTGATTTCGCTGAATTCCGCTTGTCGCCCAAGCACGGAAACGGAACGAAAAGATCTCAGAAACTTCACCGACCTGCTTCTTCTTGGAATTTCGAACATTTCGCTTAGGAATGAGAAGGAAATCACAATCCAGGGTACGCCTGCCCTCGAAACGACCATTCGAGGAACTTTGAATAGCCAGCCTATCGCTCTTCGAACCGTGGTCCTCAAACGAAAATCCTGCCTCTACGACATTACCTATATTGCCCGTCCGGACGCTTTCGGAGAGAACGAGGACACGTTCTCCCATTTCATTGCTTCTCTTCGACTCAAATAGTAGTTTTATATTATGGATTTCGTTCATCGCATGGGGACCAAGGTCCTTTATGCGCTTCGCTTCGCTGGAGGCTTCGGCCTGCTCACGGCCCAAGTGTCCCGCGAACTATTCTATTCGCCGTTTTATTTCAGACTGACCGTCGCCCAGATTTTCGCGATCGGCATCCAGTCGTTTCTTCTCGTGGTCGTAACGGGACTCGCGACGGGTTCGGTGATGGCCCTTCAATTCGGACACGGACTGACGAAATTCGGGGGAACTCTCTATGTCCCGAAAATCGTGGCGCTCGCTATTTTGCGCGAAATGGGCCCCGTATTCACCAGCCTCCTCGTTGCCGGCCGGATCGGGTCGGGGATCGCCTCCGAAGTCGCCTCAATGAAGGTCACTCAGCAAATCGACGCGATTCGCGCTCTCGGAACGAGCCCGACCAAGCGAATCGTCATTCCAAGACTCCTGGCGAGCCTCATCGCGCTCCCGATTCTCACGCTTTTCGCCGACTACATCGGCCTGTTCGGCGCGATGATGGTCTGCTACTTCGACCTGAACATCAATCCGGAGTTTTTCTGGTCAAAAGCCGTTGAGACGCTCCGAATCAGCGACCTTCTCACCGGAATGGCGAAGACGATTGTGTTTGCCTTCTTCATCTCCCTGACCGCCTGCTGGCGCGGCCTCAACACCGAAGGCGGCACTCAAGGAGTCGGCAACACGACGACCTGGGTAGTCGTGACTTCGAGCATTTTCATCATGATCAGCGACTTTTTTCTGACAAAGTTCTTCATCCTCACGGTGTATCGGTGATGATCAGATGATGCAAAAAAACGCACAAAATGCAGCGGTCGCCCTCGATGTAAAAGACCTCCACAAGAGCTTCGGCGAAAAGATCGTCCATCGCGGTGTCTCATTCCAGCTCCGGGAGGGCGAAATTCTCGGCCTTTTTGGCGGTTCCGGTTCCGGAAAGAGCGTTATCCTGCGTTCCATTATAGGCCTCGAAAAACCGGATAGCGGTCAGATCCTGTTTGAAACCCAGGACCTCACGAGGCTGGCCGAGTGGCAGCTCACGAATATCAGGACAAAGATCGGATATGTTTTTCAGAATGGCGCGCTTTTCGACTCTTATACCGTTGAGGAAAATCTCGCCTATCCTCTCAAAGAACATACAAAGCTCAGCGACCGCGAGATCCATGACCGGGTCAATCAGATGCTTGAACTTATCGATATGAAGGGCAGCAACGACCTGCTCCCGTCCGAACTTTCCGGCGGAATGCAAAAGCGCGCCGGCCTCGCCCGAGCCACCATTCTCGAACCCGAGATCATTCTTTTTGACGAACCCACTGCAGGACTCGACCCCGTGAACACAAAACGGCTGCTCGATAATATTCATAAACTCAAAGCAAAGGGCATCACCGGTATTTTTGTCACCCACGACATCCCGAGCGCCTTCGAAATTGCCGACCGGATCGCGATTCTTTACAATGGAAAGATAGCGGTAATCGACACGGTCGAGAACATCTCAAAATCCGACGATCCCGTCGTACAGGCTTTCGTGAGCGGGCATGAGCACGATTAGAAAATAGGTAATCAAATGGCAAATAAACAATTTGAAATTGAGATCAAAGTTGGGTTTTTCGTCGCCCTGGGCATCGGACTGGTCATGCTCGCCATCCTCGTCCTGGGCAGCACCGAGAACTTTCTGGCCCGCAAAAACACCTATTCCGTTCACTTTCCGACCGTCGAAGGTCTCCTCGTCGGGGCCAAGGTCGTCCTCGGTGGCCTTCAGGTCGGTACGGTAAAATCGATCGGCTTCGACCCGGAAAAGCACAATGTTCGCGTCGAACTTTCCGTCGCCAAAGACTCGAGCGAATGGATCAGATCTGATTCATTCGCGGAAATCGTGACCCAAGGGGTTTTAGGAGACAAATACGTCACCATCTCGACCGGTAACCAGAACAAACCTCCGATTCCGGTGGGAGCAGACATCCCGGTTCGCATGACAAAGGATCTCTCTCAATTTCTCAACAAAGGCGACCAGCTCCTTGTTTCCCTGAACAGCCTGGCTGCAAACCTGGATCACGTCCTCAAGACGTTTCAGTCCGCGAACCGAAGCGAGATTTTCTTCGATGGAATGGCCACCACGGCAAAAAACCTCGCCCAGGTCTCTGAAAAGCTCAACCGCGAACTGGACGGCCTGAATGCGAGGCTGGCGATTCGAAACCTTAATGCCATACTGGACAAGATCAACAATGGTACGGGTACTCTCGGCGCATTGGTCAACGACCCGGGGCTCTATGAAGACGCGAAGTCATTGGTCGGTGGCGCGAACAGGAACCGAATCATGCGGAATTTGATCCGAAAAACGATCAAGGAATCAGAGCAGAAAAGCGCCGATGAAACCCCGAAGGCCCCATAGGGGGCGTTTCTCTCCGCTTAGAGACTCTGATCCGGGTTCGAGCCTTCGATCTCGCCCCGACTCGATATCGGGGTGATCATCCCGCGCTTTCGCAATTTCTCCACCAGGGTCGTTCGATTCATCTGAAGAAGCTCGCTCGCGCGGTTCTTGTTACCGCTGGTCCTGGCAAGAGCCTGGTCCACGAGGTGATTTTCGAAAGCGGCGACAATCGATTTCAGATCGATTCCGCTCGTCGGAAGCACCATTCGCGGAAATTCCCATTCCGCCATTGCCCCCGTTCCCTGAGGACGAGCTTCCGCGTATTTTTGAAAAACTTTGTAGGGCAGATCACCGAGTTCAACGGATCCCTTGCCCTTCATGATT
>DATDSK010000103.1:0-32318 GCA_035291325.1 Bdellovibrionota bacterium
CGAAGCGTCGCCATAAAGCTTGACGCCACGGTACACAGACGGTAATCGTGGCCTCATGTCAGTCAATAAAGTGATTTTGGTGGGGCGATTGGGGCAAAATCCTGAGGTTCGGTATACTCCGTCAGGGGCGGCCGTTGCAAACTTCAGTGTCGCGACGAATGAGAGCTGGACCGATAAATCGGGCCAGAAACAGGAGCGCACGGAGTGGCACAAGGTTGTTGTCTGGGGCAAGCTCGCTGAGCTTTGCAATCAGTATCTGGCGAAGGGGCGGCAGGTCTATGTTGAAGGACGGCTGCAGACCCGGCAGTGGCAGGATAAGGACAATCAAACGAAGTATACAACGGAGATTCAGGCTCAGACCGTTCAGTTCCTCGGCGGGCCTTCCGCGGGCGCTGGCGATCGCGTTGCTCAGATGCCGCAGATGCCTCAGTCTCATATGGACATGAACTCGAGCCAGGCAGGGGCGCCGGGGGCCGGTTCGTTCACAGAAGACGACATTCCTTTTTAAATGCGTTCTCTGATCATCGTACCCACGTATAACGAGATTGAGAATCTTCAATCTCTTTTGGAGGCAGCTCTTTGCGCCACGCCGCAGGAAACGCACCTTCTCGTCGTCGACGACGGTTCGCCGGACGGGACGGGAAAGCTTGCGGATTCCTTGGCCGCGCAAAACGGGCGGATACACGTTCTTCATCGTTCCAAGAAGATGGGACTCGGGACTGCCTATGTGGCGGGCTTCAGGTGGGGGCTCGAACAGGGATTCGATGCCCTCATCGAGATGGACGCTGATTTTTCACATGATCCGAAATATCTGCCGAGGATGCTCGAACTCTTGACCGAGTACGATTTCGTGATCGGCTCGCGATATGTTCCCGGCGGTGGAACCCTGAATTGGGGATTGGGTCGCAAAATTTTGAGTCGTGGCGGGAGTCTTTATTCCCGGATCATTCTTTCGGCTCCGATACGGGATTTCACGGGCGGATTTAACGGCTGGCATCGCGCTGTTCTTGAGGCGGCCGATCTTTCAACTCTTCGATCGGACGGCTATTCCTTTCAGATTGAATTGAAGTATCGTGCCTTTCGTAAGGGCTTCCGATGGACGGAATTCCCGATCGTGTTTGAGGATCGGAAGGTCGGAAAATCCAAAATGAGTCGAAAAATTGTTTTGGAAGCTTTGGGACGGGTTTGGTCCTTTCGGATAAAAGCGCTGAACGAAAAGCAGCCAATCTAGCAGTTCGCTCAACGTTGCTTGACTCGCGATTCGGTCCTCTTTAAAATTGCAGCAATGCGAGTTCGACCTTTGAGTACTTTTGTTTTCCCGTTGTTCATCGTGGCTTTGTTGGTTCCAATCGCGAATTCAGGCGCCGCTGAGCAGAAACTTCGTCGGACAACGGCAATTCTGGTCGATAAGAAAACAAACACGCTACACTTGGCGGAGTATTTGGACGGTGCTTACAAGGTACTCAAAACTTACCATGTCACCCTGGGACAGGTGACCGGGGACAAGCAGGACGAAGGCGACCTGAAAACTCCCGAGGGGATCTACACATTTTCTTCACGTTCCTCGCCGCCAGCGCTCAAACCTAAATTCGGCGTGA
This sequence comes from Bdellovibrionota bacterium, assembly GCA_035291325.1. Lineage (GTDB taxonomy): Bacteria > Bdellovibrionota > UBA1018 > UBA1018 > UBA1018 > XYD1-FULL-55-31. The sequence continues at coordinate 1,599 of DATDSK010000103.1, forward strand.
TGGCGTTTTACATGAATTTCCCGAACACGTTCGACCAGCTTGCCGGGCACACGGGGTCGAACATCATGCTCCATGCGACAAACGAGCCGGAGCGGCTTAAAAAAAATTACGACAGCGAGGGCTGCATTGTCGTCGAAAATCAGGAAATCAAGGAAATCGAACCTCATATCCGATTGGGGCTTACGCCCATCCTCGTTTTTCCGGAGCTGACGGAACAGTATCTGAAACCCGGGCAGAATGAGAACCTCAAGAAGTTCTTCACGATCTGGGTGAAAACGTGGGAAACGAAGGATATCGATCGTTACATCGATCACTATCATTCGGACTTTTCGGCTCAGGGAAAACAAAAATCCGCATGGAAGGCCTATAAGGCAGGACTTAATAGCCGGTATTCAAATATTGAAGTCCGTCCCGAAGACGTGCGGTATTACGTTCACCCGAAATATTCGATGATCACTTTCACGCAAAACTATCGTTCCAAACTCAAAAACGGTGCCTGGGGACATCGGTCACGCGGGACCAAAATTCTCTATATCGCCGAAGAAAGCGATCAGCCGAAAATCATCGCTGAAACGTACACTACGCTGATGTGGTAGTGAGTCGCGCGCCGAAAACGCGCACGAGTCATTCTCCCCGGAAGAACGCGCGGATGATATGCCCGGCAACCTCCGGATTTTCCTTCAGCCGGCGAAGCGAATAGCCGTACCAGTCTTTGCCGAAGGGCACATAGACACGAACGCGATGACCTTCTTTGACGATTTCAGCGCGTTTCTGTTCTCGAACTCCCAGGAGCATCTGAAATTCGTAACGGCTTTTGTCGATTGAGTGCTTTGCGATGTACTCTCGCGCGAAATCGAGCAGAACGTCGTCGTGCGTCGCGATCGCCGCGTGCATGTCGCTTTCGAAAAGGATCACGAGGAGCTTCTTGAAGTTCTCTTGCACCTCAGTGCGGCCCTTGAACGCGATGGATTCGTCCTCGCGATAAATTCCCTTGCAGAGCCGGACCGGGGTTTTGAACGGAGCCAATGACCGGATGTCGTCCTCGCTTCGGCGCATATACGCCTGAATAACAACACCGAGATTATCGAGCTTTTCGCTTTTGAGGCGCCGATACAGGTTGAGAGTGCGAGCGGTGTAAGGCGAGTTCTCCATGTCGATGCGGACAAAGCGGTTAATTTCGCGCGCTCTCTCCACCAATGAACGGACGTTCGCGTAACAGAACTCGTCATCGATATCCAACCCGAGGGACGTAAGTTTGACGGAAAGCCCCGATTTCAACGAATTCTTTTGAATCGATTCAAGGATCGAATGGCTCATCTGAGTTGCTTCAACAGCCTGGCTGCGCTGAGTGACGAATTCGCCGAGGCAATCAATCGTGGCCACAACGCCTTGCGCATTCAGTTGCCTGACCATGTTTGCGGCGTCGTCGATCAATTCGCCCGCAACATATGGCTTTGAAGCCCAGCGAACGATCGGTTTCGGCACAAACGGGAGTGTCTTGGCGACGAGTTCGTTGAACATTGAGGCTGGGGACATCGGGTAAAGGGAAGCCGACATATTCATTCTCCATGGCGCGGTCGCGGGTATTGGTTTCTTTTCTTTTTTCTTATCACGAGATTGGCGGCGCGATTTCCAATTTTTGTCCCGGGCCTTTCTTTTTTTCATACTATTTTAGTCGGCCATTCTGACACCATGCGTTAAGTCGCGAGATTGCTAGGTTATTTTTCGGTCGTCTCGGCACTCCGTTTGCTTATAGGACGCTCGGAGGCTCAATTTATGGTGGAGATGTCAGCGCTTTTTGCTGTTTCAATATTGCTGTGCGTGGTGTTCTTCGGCGCGTGAGGGCTGCCGCGGAATATCGTGATTCATCTCGAACAAATTTCGAGTTGTCTTGACCGCGTGTGTCCGGAAAGAGAAAGTGAAAAGATCCTTTCGGTACACGCATCATGGATGACTCAAGAGATTTGATTCTAGATGAACTCGCTCTTTCTGAATTTCCCAGAACGCATGAAATAGTGCGCGCCGGGTTGTCCGAGGGCACTGCTCCCGGAATCGTCGCGGGCTACTGGGATTTCCGACAAAAAAACAGAATCAGAGCATTGGGGCTCGGAGTTCGGCGCATTGGCGGAGCCCCGATTGACGTAGAGACCTTTTTTGATCTTTCATCCGTTACCAAAGTTTTTGCAACAGCCACTTTGGCAGCCGTTCTTGTCGAACGCGGCTGGATTTCTTGGAATACCCCTCTTCGTAGTATTCTCCCCGAATATCCGTATCCCGGAATAGAATTGAGGCATTTGCTTTCCCACACGGCTGGACTTCCGGCTTGGGAACCTTTTTGGGAAAAGCTGCGTTCACGATTCACGCCGCGTGAGCTGTACCGCGTTTCGATTCACGATCGGCAAAGCGCGATGAGAGAGCTTGTGTTTTCCGTTCCCCCGGAAGCGAGTCCCGGTGAGCGCGCTGTTTATTCGGATCTGTCGTTCTTGTTGCTTGGTTTCGCGTTCGAACAGATCACAGGAATGCCTTTGGATCGAGCAGTCAGGAAATTTGTCTGGGACCCGATGGGGATCCGTGATGCCTTTTATCAAAGGGTCACTCGGCGTGCCGAATCAGCCGTTCTTGAGAAGGTTGCGGCGACGGAAGTTTGCCCCTGGAGAGGGGCGATTCAGGGCCAAGTGCACGATGATAACTGCTGGGCAATGGGGGGCTACGGGGGGCATGCCGGCGCTTTCGCGAAAGTTCGGGACCTTCTTCAGTTTTCCAGAGCTCTGATGACCGGCTTTCTCAGTGATGAGACTCGGCGTGCGGCCTGGTCCAGAGTGAGCTCGCCGGCTGGCTGTTTGCGAACGCTCGGCTGGGATACCCCAGGTGGGGTGGAAACCTCCGCGCGCGGACTTTCAGAGCGTTCAGTCGGTCATTTGGGTTTTACGGGTACCTCGCTGTGGATAGACCCGGAGCGCGGCCTCGCCATTGCTCTGCTCACGAATCGTGTTCACCCGTCGCGTGAAAATATCAAAATCAGAGCCTTTCGTCCGCGCTTTCATGAGGCCCTCGTTCAGGAGATCCTTGCGCTGAAATAGTTTTGACTCAGGCCTTTGGTTTAAGCCAAACTGAAGAAATGGCAGACCCCAGAAAACTTCCAAATTTCGATACTATCAAAAGAGTGCACATTATCGGCGTATGCGGGACGTTGATGGGTGCCTTTGCCGCCTACCTGAAGCGCAGAGGTATTGAAGTGAGTGGGAGCGATCAGAACGTCTATCCGCCGATGAGCGACGTGCTGAGTGAGGCTGGTGTTCACCTCTATCTTGGGTACAAGCCGGAGAATATTCTCGAGATGAAGTTTCGTCCGGATCTGGTTGTCATCGGGAACGTCATTCCCCGGGTCAACCCTGAAGCGCGTGCCGCGATCGACGGAGGATACGCGTATACGTCGCTTCCAGAAGCGATGGAACAGCTCCTGCTGCCGTTGACGCGCAATCTGGTGGTTTCGGGCACGCACGGGAAAACAACGACCTCCTCGATGTTGGCGCATGTCCTCGTGGCTTGCGGCAAGGATCCAAGCTATTTTATTGGCGGTGTTTCGAAGGATTTGCCGTTCAGTTTTCATGTTTCGGATCTCGCGCGCGGTAAATTGTTCGTCCTGGAAGGGGATGAATACGATACGGCCTTTTGGGATAAGGTTCCCAAGTTCAACCACTACCTTCCAGACCATGCCGTCCTGACTTCCGTGGAATACGACCACGCCGACATTTACCCGGACTTCGCTTCCGTGATTCGCGCATTTGAAGGACTGGTTTCGCGGATACGCCCCGGAGGGCACCTGATTGCCTGTTTTGACTTTCCGGTGATCCAGGAACTCGCGGCGAAGGCAAAAGTCCCGGTGATCAGTTACGGGACAGATCCTCGATCTGGGGCCCGGTTTACGCCCGGGCGATTTCGGATGGATGGCGAGCTGACGCGATTCGATGTTTTGGATCAGGGTATTGCCAGAGACGAGATCTCGCTCAGGATTCCTGGTCGTCACAACGTGCTGAATGCGCTCGCCGTATGGATCGAATGCCGGGAACTTGGTTTACCTCGTCAGGACGTTGTCGCGGGTCTGGCGTCGTTTCAAGGTGTGAAACGCAGGCAAGAAGTGAGGGGGGAAGTCGGGGGGGTAACCGTTATCGATGACTTTGCGCATCATCCGACTGCTGTCCGGGAAACGTTGCGGGCCCTGCGGCTCAAGTATTCCGGCCGACGATTGATCGCCGTCTTTGAACCCCGAAGTGCCACCTCGCGACGTAAGATTTTTCAGAGTGAGTACGGGCAGGCCTTTCAGGAGGCAGACCAGATCTTCATTTCAAATCCCTATGATCAGAGCAAAATTCCCGCGGACGAGCAGTTTTCGAGTGAGCAGTTGGTCGAGGATCTGCGGAGGACCGGAAAAACTGCAATTCTGATGGACACGGTCGAAAGCGGTGTTTTGAAGTGTGCTGCCGTGTGTCATGCGGGCGATATTGTGGCGGTACTCTCGAATGGTGGCTTCGGGGGCTTTATACCCAAGCTTCTCGAGACCTTGCAGGCATCTCGTGACGTTTAACTTAACGCAATGATTCGAAAAATTTCCTTCAGCTTTTGAATTTCAGAGCCGAAAAGTTTCTTGGGAGATACCCGGATGGGGAAGGAAGTTCTTAAGAAATTCGGCAGATATTTTTTGCTCGATCAGATCGCGCAAGGCGGAATGGCCGAAATTTACCGTGCTCGCTTCGCGTCCGCCGATGCCGCCGGTCGCCTCATCGTGATCAAGCGCATTCAGTCGGGCTACGGCGGGAATACCGAATTCCTTCAGATGTTCAAATCCGAGATCAAGGTCACCATGGGGTTCAATCACCCCAATATCGTCCAGCTTTACGATTTCGGCGAGGAAATGAATCAGCCGTATATCGCGATGGAGTTCGTGGACGGCCGGAACCTTCGACAATTCATCACTCGTTCGGCCGATGCCAAGCAGCCGTTCCCGATCGAGCACGCCGCTTATATTATCGAGCAGGCTGCATGCGGGCTCCATTACGCCCACAGCTTTAAAGACAAAATTACTGGGCAGCATCTCAACATCATTCATCGTGACATCAGCCCCCAAAACGTTCTGATTTCCTATGATGGAAGCGTGAAGGTCATCGATTTCGGTATTGCCAAAGCGACCACGAACAGCGAGGCCACGCGCGCAGGGGTCATCAAAGGCAAGCCAAGTTACCTTTCCCCCGAGCAGATCAGCGGTGATACCCTGGACGCACGATGCGATATATTCGCGCTGGGAGCGGTCCTTTGGGAACTCCTTGCCGGGAAAAAACTTTTCGCGGGTGAAAACGATTTAGCCATTCTGAAGCTGATCGAAAGCTGCCAAACCTATGTGAAACCTCCGTCGACCCAGAACTCGAGGGTGCCGAAGGAGCTGGATTACATAGTTCTGAAAGCCTTGGCCAAGCAGCGCGAAAAGCGTTACCAGACGGCCGAGGAATTTCAGCGGGCGCTTCATCGTTTTCTTTATACGTACGCAAATGAGTTTAACCCCGCGGACCTGTCCTATTTCGCGAAGGATCTTTTCAAGTCTGAAATCGTCGACGATAGAAAGCGCGTTCAGCAGCTGAATGACCGAGCCGAGCAGTTACTCTCCTTTGAGATCCGGGAATCCACTCCCGCGATCGTCGAAAGGGGCTATGCCCCATCCCAGGAGGACACGGCAACGGTCAGAATGCGGGGGCCGATTTCGACCGGATCGCGCGATGCCTTTGAAGAAGTCGGGGGGGGCGTAAAAATCGAATCGGGCATTCCAGGTTCTTCACCGTTCAAGACCCCGGGCGAACTTGCGAAAATGCGCGAGGCGAAGAGAGCCAAAGTACCTGCGCAGAAACGTCACTTTCGTTCTGGTCAGAAGTGGCGGATTAAGAACATGGTTTTGACCGCTGCGGCAGCTTTGGTCATCGCATCAGTCCTTGGACCCGAAATCGGAATCAGAATTCCCGTGATTTCGGATCTCCTGGAGCAGGGGACGGCCGCCAACCTCGCAACGCTCGTCTTGGAAGGTGATTCGAGGGAAGTCGTTGTCTCGGTCAACAATGAAACTGTGGCCCGGTCACTTCCGGCAAGCTTGAAAAGACTTCCGGTAGACAAGCCCCTGCGAATTGCCGTCAAGACGAGTACCGAGACGTTTGAACGCGAGATTACGCTGAAAAAAGGCGAAAACCGCGTGCTGTCGGTCGTCTTTGAGTCAGTTCTTTCGACCGCCGAAAAAAGAGACCGTCTTCCCGCCGCGGCAAAAGCCGTTCTTCTTCATCTCAATATATCGCCAGGGGGAGGAGGGGGGACGATCGCGGTGAACGGAATTTCGATCAATCCCAACAACCCGGTTGTGCAGGTTCCGTTGGATTCCGCTCTGGAGCTTTCGATCGAGAGGCCTGGGTTCAGGTCATTCAGGCGGGAATTCGTGATCTCCTCGCAGGAGGTCGGCAATCAAACGGATGTTCCGATGGACATACAGCTCGACCCGGTCAGTTTCGGGTTTCTGACGGTCCGTTCAACGCCGAGTGGCGAGGCGACGATCGTGGTGCAAAAAGCGGCTCCCGGGCTTGATTTGAAGCCGTGGGTCAAGAAAACGCCCTTCGAAAATGAGCGGCTTCCCGCGGGATCTTACATCATCAAACTGAGAAATCTCGTTCTCGGAATGAAGAAGGATATCCCGATTACGGTTCAGGAAAACAAAATCATCAATATCGACACGCAGCTCGAGCTAGAGGAATAGACCTATTTCTCGTATTTGTAGCCGACACCGTAAATGGAGATCACATGCTTCGTGAGCGGCGGAATTTTTCTGCGAAGCGCGCGAATATGCACGTCGATCGTCCGGTCATTTGTTTTGGAGGATTCTTCACGCCAGACGTCCTTCAGAATGTCATCCCGGGAAACCACGGCTCCTGCTCGTGAGGCGAGACAGCGGAGAATGTCGAATTCAGTCAGCGTAAGCTGGATTTTTTTCCCGGCAAACGTCACTTCCCGGTTTCCTGGATCGATTTTCAAATCACCCAGCTGAATGGGCTGGATGCTGGTTTCCATGCTTTTGCGCAGCCGCGCGCGGATGCGGGCCAGGAGTTCCTTGTAATCAAACGGCTTCGGGATGTAATCGTCCGCCCCGACACTGAGTCCCTGGGTGATGTCGGGAACACTGTTTTTAGCGGATAAAAAGACGATCGGTATCCGCTTTGTTTTTTCGTCCTTCTTGAGCAGGCTGCAGGCATCATAGCCGCTCAGGATCGGCAGCATGATGTCGAGCAGAATCAGGTCCGGAGAGCGGTTTCGGGCGTAATCGATGCCGATAATGCCGTTTTCGGCGCTGATGACGTCAAATTCCTTTCCAAGCATGGCCTCCAGGAACTTGCGGGTGTCCGTATTGTCTTCAATGATCAGGATTCGATGTTTTTCCATATTTCTTGTGCGATGTTCGCTTTCTTGAAGTAGTCAACAGCAGCACGGCGAAGGACCTCGTAATTCAAATCGGCCTCGTCTGGTTGCCTGGGTTTTCGATAATCAACTAACAGGGCGTAAAGAGCTTTTTTCAGCGCGGCCACGCGGACCTTCATCTGTTCATTCTCGGTCTGGAGCTTGTTCAGCGTCAGCGGGTCGCGATTGGCAAGTCTTCCCTCATTCGTCCGAAGATCCTGCTTCAGCTGGTTGATTTTCGCTTGAAGCTCGGCAATTCGAGCGTTGGCTTCGGCCTCGGGACTGGCGGGCGCTTTTTGAGGTGAAGCTTCGGGTTTCTTGGCGGGGGCGGGTTTTTGATCCTTTGTCATTTCATCTTTACCGCCAAAGAGCCTTCCTGTTCGAGAATCGTCAGGAGCAGGTCTTTCAGGGTCTCGCTCCTCAGCTTCATGGCGCCGGAATCATGCGGATTCGAGCGTTTCGCGAGATAACGTTGGATATTTTCCTCGAGAGTGGTGATGACTCTTCTGAGATCGGAGTTTTCCCGGCGGAGGGCTTTGGGGTCCGGGCCTCCGGCTTTCCCGCCGATCTTCTGCACGATTTCATTTTTCTGCTGCTCGAGAATTTTCAGCTGGGCTTGAAGCCGGGTCTCCAGGCTGAGCAGCTTGCCGATCGGCGACTTCAGGGTTTTCAGTGCCTCGTCCCGGGTAGGGGTTCCCCCCAATTCGCTGACGGAACTGATGACGATGACCTGGGCGGCGCAATCCTGCGCCCATTTCGGCAGGGCCACGATCTCGTATACGATTTCGGGTTTTTTCAGGCATGCTGGTTCGGCGGAATTGAGATCCAGGAGAATGACTTTCTTTTCTGATGAAAAGAGCTTCTTGAGGCCGGCCTTGAGAATCGCGAAATGCGGCAGTTCCACCGATTCGGAAACGGTGAGAATCGTGACGTCATCGTCCGTTTCCATTTTCAGTTTCAAAACCGCCTCCGTTCTCAGTCTAAAGTTGCCGAAGTAGTATTAAGTTTAGCACGGTTTTATAACATCGTGTCAAGGAGCGGGTTCTTGATGTTTTCTTGTGTTTCTGAAAAAGATCTTTAGACTTTTCATTATGGAGACCATGAGGGTCAAATGGCGGTAGATAAACCGCCCCAATCGCCTCCGCAATCCGGGGCTAGCCGCCCCGCAGCAACGCCAAAGCAGGCGCCGAGCGGCGCTGCACAACCGGCAGCCACTCAGAAGCCCGCGGTTAAGCTGGGAGCGCCGGCTCCGGCGACGGGTGCCGCGCGTCCGGGAATTCCCCTTCGCGGCCAGAATCCCCAAAGACCACAGCAAGTTCCCTCGAGTCGAGTCACGCTTTCAAAAGGGCGGACGAAGGTCGGGGTGAGCTTCAAATCGCAGGACAAAATCGAAGAGGAACGAAAAGAAGTCGAACAGAAGCTCGTTCAGGTCCCGATCGAGCAAAGGGTCTTTGAAATTCCCGGGATGAAAGAAGTCGTGGAATCGCCGCTGTTCACTGACTTCCACGAAAAAATCGCGCCGAAAATCAAGCTTGCCGAGACGAGCTGGACTATTCTCGAAGCCTTTTCGAATATCGATGTCACTGCCGAAAAGGTCAGCCAGGCCATCAAGGGCAATCCCTATTACGAATATCTTTTCCAAAAGGTCATCGAAGGCATGGCGAAACGCGAGGAGATGCCGAGCATCGAGGGCTCGATTGTTCTTCTCGGGATGCAGAATTTTCGCAATCTGATCATCGCGCTTCAGGCCTCCCGGTCCGTGATGGGCACTCATGCCGAATGGGACAAGGAGGGCAAACTGAAAATTGCTCCGAATGACGTCCTGAAGTACGCGATCAAGACCGAGGAAATCTTGATCAACAGCAAGAGTGAGTATTCCGACACGGCGTATGCCGCCGGATTACTGTTCGATGTTCTTGGGATGATCGCCGGTGTTGTTTGTCAGGACAAAAAGCGAGCGGTTGCTTTTTTGGACACCGTATATGCCCACGGGTTGAGGAGCGCTCAGATCGCCCTGGAAATGGCGAAGCTTCTGCCGGATTTCGGGTTCAAGAAATACGTTTTTTCATCCTGTCTGATTCATGACATTGGCAAAATCTGTCTGGCCATTTTGAATCCCGACTACATCACCTTTTGCGAGGATGCGAAGAAGAAGGAATGGCCCCGGCCCGTCCGTCAGTTCGCTGAACTGGAGAAGTTCGGGATCGACCATTCCGTCATCGGGAACCAGGTGTGCTATCTTTTCAAAATATTCCGTCCCCTTGAGAAGGTCGTCTTATTTCATCATTCGCCGCATCTGCTGAAGAGTCGCAATGCCAACCTGTTTCAGATTGCCTGTATCGTTGATCTCGCGACGAACATCGCCAACAACTTCAAGAAAATCGAGAAACTCGACGATCCGATTCTCTCGACGTGGAAAGGTCTTGAGCTTCGGGATTTCAGAATCGAGTTCAAAACCCTGGCTGACGCGGTCGCAAAGGTTCAAATATAGCCAGGCGCCGTTCAGGCGGCTTTTCGGAATTCGAACGGCATCGCTTTTTCGATCAGGTCTTCCGAAGCCGGTTCCCAATGCGGGTGACACTCGACAAAGATCCGAACCAGTTGCGGGTCAAATTGCAGACCCGCGAATTTGATCAGTTCGGAGTAGGCGATTTCGTTCGAGAGGCCTTTGCGGTAAGGACGGGTCGTCGTCATCGCGTCGTAGGTGTCGGCAATGAGGATGACTCTCGCGGATAGGGGAATGGCCTCGCCCTTTATTCCCGAAGGATATCCCAAACCGTCGATCCGTTCGTGATGATGAAGAATGCCGGGCAAAGTGTTTTGAAAAAACGGCACGTGGGCCAGGGGGCTCATGATTTCGTGGCTGCGTACGGGGTGTTCGCGCATGATCGCTTCTTCTTCACGCGTCAGGCGTCCGGGTTTCAGGAGAACGCTATCGGGTGTCCCGATTTTTCCCAGATCATGAAACAGGCTCGCGAACTCGATCATTTCCTGTTCTTTCGAGTCCAGGCCGGCTGCTTTCGCGAGCATTTTGGCCTGATACGCGACTCGGTACGAATGGCCGGAAGTGTACGGATCGCGTGCTTTGAGTGCGAGTAGCAACATCTCGGTCACTGCATGCGCCCAATCCGGGATATTGTCCCAAAGCATTTTGAATGGTCTCCCCATGGCTGTTTCGAGCCTAAGAACTTCTCGGCAGAATCTCGGAACTCCTCAACGTTTAAGGTCGAGGAACCTCGAAAAAATTTATCTAACTAGAATTGTTAGGTATTCGGGCCGGAAAAAGTCGATTCAGCTATGAAGTCGTCTTCTTTCTGCCGATATGAAGTCATGGTGACGGTTAGGTTTTCTTTGATGGGTGCTATTCTTATCCTCGGGGGGCTGAGCAGCTTTTTTGCCGGCAGCTCCTGGGCACGTCAGGATATCGTTCCGGGATCGCGGTATACTTCAGCTCGCGCCGCCGCCATGAGCGACGCTTATCTCCCTCTGGGTGATGATGGTCCCTCTGGACTTTTTTACAATCCAGCGACGCTGGGAAGGATACGTAACCCGCAATTTGAAGGTCTCAATCTCAGCCTTTATGCCAACTCGGGCTACGCGGGAATGTTCAACATCGATTTTTACAACGTCGCGAGCCTGAGCGGCTATTTGAAGACGCTCGAAAAAAATCCCGGGACCTTCGCGGGAGCCGGCTTCAGCGTTATTCCAAGTGCTTACATGCGGGGATTCGCTTTTGGGGTGCTTCTTCAGAGTCATCTTGGAGCCGTCGCAAACGGTGACGGTACCGTGCGGTATCGAAGCCTCTACCAATTTATTCCAACCGTTGGGACGGGAATCCGGCTGGCGGGGGGCATTGTTCGACTGGGTTACTCTCTTCAATGGGTGAATCAGGCCAGCGGTGATTTCAGGGTCCTGACCTCGGATACGCCTCTTGGCTACAACCAGGGTTTGGCCCAAGGCTCAGGCATCTCTCACAACCTGGGCTTTTCGTTGACGTTGCCCATTGCGTATCTTCCATCCTTAAACCTGGTCGGGCGCAATCTTTTCGGAGTGCGTTTTGGAACCTTCAGTCTGCTGCCGCTCGCGAGAAACTCGATCGGCGCGCCGGCGAATGAGCCGGCAAGCTATGATGCTTCATTCAGTGTTCAGCCCAAAGTCGGCGGAGGCAGCTACTTCAATTTTGTTTTGGAGTACCGGGACATTTTCAACCAATCCAAAGTGAGTGCTCTCGGACGGGCGGTCTTCGGTGCTGAGCTTTCCTTGAGGGATCATTTCTATCTTCGCGGTGGCTGGGGGAGTGGTTATCCTTCGGCAGGGATCGGGCTGAAACGCAAGGGCGGCGAATTCGCGTTGAGCTGGTACAGTGAAGAACTCGGGATAGGGTATCATTCGTTGCGGGATGTCCGTTACATGCTTCAGTACCAGGTGCGGGCTTTTTAAAACGGCGAAGTATAACAACCAGGAGATGCTTGCGATGTTCCACCTCACTGTTTTGGCGAATAATGCATCCAGCGAAGAGGCTTTGGTCCGGGAACTCACTGCCGCTGGCAGCGGAGTGGCGGAAGTCACTGTCACAGCCGCTTCGCAGTTTAAGGATCAGGCCCAATATGGCCAGATGCTCTTTCTGGATTCTCGGATTCCCATCTCCGCCTTGGAAACCATCGATCGCGCCGGCCGGGCGGTCTTCCTGATCCTGCCGGAAGGTGTTCCGGTGCCCCCGGCCTTCGGCGAAGGAAAATTCGACGATGTACTCGTGCGGCCGTTCCGGTCCGCTGAGGTCGTCAGCAAGATTTTTCGTTATCAGCAGATTCTGATGTGGGACGAAGTATCCAGGCTGAATGCATCGTTTTCAGAACTCCTGACCCGTCTTAAGGACGATCTTCAGCTGGCGGAACGCTTGCAGCGAGGCAAACTCCCGATTCGTTTTCCGGATATCAAGGGTTTCAAGGTGACGAGCCGCTATCTAGCCGGAATGCGCGCGGGCGGAGATCATTTTGATCTCGCCGAATCGACCGACAAAAACGTGATTTCGATGGTCCTTTCGGATTCCTCCAGTTATGGCCTTTCCAGCGCGGTCCTTTCGGTGCTGATGCGGGTCGCGATGAAACTCTCGTCTGATGAGGCGCGTTCGAGCCTCGAGACGGTGCGGAAGATACGGCAGGAGCTTCTGCTCACGTTAAATGACAAGGACCGACTTTCACTTTTTTACGGTGTGGTCTCCCGCAAGGATTACGTTCTCAGGTATGTCAACTTAGGGAGTTCCGGAGCGTTTTACGCACCACCTCAGGGTTCGTTTCAAGCTTTGCCTTCAAGTGGCGAGTCCATCTCCCGGGCCGTTCATCAAGAAATCGAAGGGCAGCTCGAAACTGTTCTCGGACCCGGGGGGCGTCTGGCCCTGCTTTCTGATGGATTTATCGAAGGAGCCGGAGGAAGTTCCGCGGCTTTGGAACTTCTCAATGGGTACCGTGAGCGCGAGGCGGTCGAAGCCGTGAATGAGCTCACGTTTCGAATCAAATCAAAGTTCACCGAAGAGGATGATATGCCCTCTCAGGATTGTACTGCCGCCATTTTCGACCTCGACTCCCGGCTGATGCGACTCGCGCCTACCCAAGCGCCTGCGCAAGATCAGCCTTAAGATCGGCGATATCCTCGATACCGACACTGATTCGGATCAGGTTGTCATGAATCCCGAGAGCTTTTCTGGTTTCGGCGGGAACACTCGCGTGGGTCATGATCGCGGGATGCTCGATGAGCGATTCGACTCCGCCGAGACTTTCGGCCAGGGAGAAAACACGGACCTTCTCGAGAAAGGTGCGAGCTTCATTCACGCCGCCCTTAATGAAGAACGTGATCATTCCGCCAAAGCCGCTCATCTGTTTGCGTGCGAGGGCATTTTGGGGATGGGATTCAAGGCCCGGGTAGATCACGCGCTCGACCTGCGGGTGTTTTTCGAGAAATCGCGCGATTTCCATCGCGTTCTGCGCATGTCGTTCCATGCGAACATGAAGCGTTTTCAGGCCACGCATGACGAGAAAGCAATCCATCGGTCCTGGAACGGCACCCACGGCGTTTTGAAAGAATTTGATGCGCTCCCAAAGCGGAGTGTTGTTCGTCGCGAGGACTCCGCCGATGACATCGCTGTGGCCGTTCATGTACTTCGTGATGCTGTGCATGACTATGTCGGCGCCGAGGTGAAGCGGCTTTTGGAAATACGGGCTCATGAACGTGTTGTCGACCGCCGAAATCGCGCTCTTCGCTCTGGCAAGGGCGCTGATCGCGGCAATATCAAGTACTTTGAGCATCGGGTTGGTCGGGGTCTCGATCCAGACGAGCTTCGTGTTCGGTCGAAACGCGGCCTCAGTTTTTTTCAGGTCCGACAGATCGACGTATGAGAACTCGAGCCCGTGATTCCTGAAAACCTTGTCGAAAATTCTGAAGGTTCCGCCGTACACATCGTCTGAGCAGACGACATGATCGCCGTTCGCGAGTGTGTGGAGTATCGCGTCGATCGTCGCGAGTCCCGACGAAAAAGCAAGCGCGTGTCTGCCGCCCTCGAGAGCGGCGACACAAGCCTGGTAGGCTGTGCGGGTCGGGTTATCCGTCCGGGAGTACTCGTAGCCGCGATGTTTGCCGGGCGAGAGCTGGGCATAGGTACTGGTCTGGTAAATCGGAGTCATCACGGCCCCTGTTTGAGGGTCGGGATCCTGGCCGGCATGGATAGCCATTGTTCCAAATTTGTAAGTTTCCGTTTTTTTCATGAGCGCTTCTCCCCATTTTCGAGGTGATCGGGCGCCGGTTGGTCGAGAAAACCGGCCTCGCGCATCCAATCGTCGTTGAAGACTTTCGATTGATACCTGTTTCCACTGTCGGGCAGAATGACCAGAATATTCTTGTCCCGGACTTTCTCCCCCTGCGATCGCGCCCATTTTACGGCGCCAACCACGCCCGCTCCGGAAGAAAGTCCGGAGTAAATTCCTTCCTGCGTGAGCAGCGCGCGAGTCATCAGGAACGACTCCTTGTCTTCGATCCGTACGACATCATCGATAACGGAAAAATCGAAATTCTTCGTTATGAAATCCTCGCCGATTCCTTCCAGCTTGTAGGGATGCGCCGGGCCGTGTTTGCCGCTCTTATAGTGGTCGTAGATGATCGAGCCGATCGGGTCGACGACAATCACCTGAAGGGAGGGTTTCTTTTCTTTCAGGTAACGAGCGGTTCCGCAGATCGTGCCTCCGGTTCCCATTCCGCCGACCAGGACGTCGATTTCCGGCATCTGCTTCAGGATCTCGGGCCCGGTCGTCCTGTAGTGGACTTCGCGGTTCGAGAGATTGTCATATTGATTCAGGTAAGCGGCGTTCTCCGTCTCTCGGGCAAGGCGGCGCGCGGTCGAGTAATGGCTCCGAGGGTCCTCCGGCTCGGCGGCCGAAGGAGTGATGACCACCGTCGCGCCGAATGAACGGAGATTCTGGACTTTTTCAGCGCAAACCTTATCCGGAAGGACGAAAATACATTTGTAACCCTTGATGGCCGCGGCGAGCGCGAGGCCGACGCCGGTGTTGCCGCTCGTCGCTTCGATGATCGTGCCGCCTGGTTTGATAACGCCCCGTCTTTCGGCATCCTCGATCATGGCAAGGCCTATTCGGTCCTTGACGGAGCCGCCCGGGTTCATGAATTCGAGTTTCGCGTGAAATCGGGCGGACAGGCCTGCGGTGACCCGGTTCAGACGAATGATGGGGGTATTGCCGATCACTTTCAGGATATTTTCGTGAATCATTTTCTTTGCATACCGTCATTGCGAACGATAGGCAATCGTCAGTCGCGGTTTCGCTTTGGCGACCAGTCGCGCTGATGGGATTCGAGCACCGAAGCAAGTCCACGATAGGCGGCGTGTTTCGGCCGGTAAATCACGGCCACGTTCTCGAAACACCGCATTAATTCCTGCTTCACGTTCGCGAATTCCGGGGACATGAGTTCTGAATTCGAAATGAGCGCTCGTTTCAGCGCGATAACGTCCGAAACAAGAAGCCCCCGGGGTGATTCGGTGAGCTTGCGTTTCGCATCGAGCCAGGGACTTGTGATTTCGCAGTCGAGTGATTCCTTTCCGACCTTCTCGATATTCACGTACTCGGTCTCACGGCTGAGGAGCTCGGGCTGTCCGAGAAAAAGATCGCTTACGCGGTTTTCAAGGCGGAGTTCCGTGGCGCTCTGAATATAGTTGCCCGGAAGTACCAGTGCCTGGCCGGCTGATGTTTGATAGGTGCCCTCGGATGAGAACGACACTCCGTAGCTGATGTCCTGCACGACTCGAGACGATAGATCGCCGGTCGATACCTTCCAGGATTGCACTCTTTTCGTGCTGGTAACGGTGTTCAGCAAGCGATGGTGCAACGAATCCTTCGACTGGCGAAGGTCGGCCCCGGTCAGTGAAAGCGCTTCTGTTCCGGATAACCGGACGGAAATCTCGTTTGAGAAGCGCGCATCACCGTCATGACGAATCTGGCGTGCAATGAAGGTCTGCCCGTCCTCTGGCGAGTTCGGCGGAATCTGTTCGAGCCGTGGTTCCGGGAGATAGACGAGGGAACGACGGCCGGAAATGTCCGGAAAGATGCCTTGCGCGAAACTGACAAAGTTCGTTGGATCAATCCAATAGTCTTTCTTGGGCGTATAGACGCGAACGATCGCATGATTAAAAAGCGAAAGGCGTGGCAGATCGTCGGCCTTTTCGTATTGATAATCGTTTCCGCGATTCACGATCGCGGCGTATGCCTTGAAGCTGAGTTTTCGAAGAATCGCGATCGTCGCCGCGGAGAAATCCTTGCAGTCGCCCTGCCGGGATTCCGCGATTTTGGCAAGAGGCCGCGGGATATACCGGCCGCGAATTGTTCTCCAGTCTCCGAGGTAGGTGATGGTCGCGGCGAGCTCCGAGGTAACGGTGTTGAATTTCTCAACGTCCGTCTTTTTGGATTTCGCCCGGTTCAGGATCTTGAGGAAGCTGTCAGGCAACGGCTCGGAAAGGACTTTCTCCCATGCCGGGACCAGGGGTTTCTCGAGGTCCGACCAATTCCCGGCGCTTGAAACGGTGAGCCCGGGTCTCGCATCGGGGTCCAGACGCCCGTGTTCTTCCTCGCGGACCACTCGATAAACGGGACGGATCGTCCGTGCGTGAATAACGTGAAGATTGTTACGTTTTTCGTTCGACAGCGCCAAGTCGTGCCCTGGATCGCTTAAGCGAACGCGGAGAGGGATGGCTGAAAGGATTCGGATACTCGCCTGTTTGACCGGTTCGGTTCCGAAGACTGCGCGGGTGGAGTAGAGCCCCGGGACCGTGGCTTTTTCCTTACGTTCAAATTTCAGGTAGATCTGCGCTCCGATCTCGACTTTCGGGTAGCCGATCAGGACCTGCCGGATCTCATCAAAGGCGCTGCTGCTACTTGCAACTGCTTTGTCTTCGATTTCGGTTTTTTTGACGGGATATTCCCGGCCGCCAAGGATTGTTTTTGCGCCAAGTATCTTGATCGTACCGATATTTGGGTTGTAGAAGAGTTTTGCAATTCCCACTTGTCTGCGGGCATCTTCTTTGAGGATCTTGCGTTGAATCTCGGTGACCTGGCTCCATGAGCCGTCGCGCTCCACTCTGATTTCGATCTTCTCGAATTCAACTTCGGATTGAGCGTCTTCAGGGGTCGCCCAGCGCGCCGAGGCACCGGGACAAAGCGCCAGCTGGGCCACGGCCGCGAGAAGGGCTGGAATCGTGTAATGGGACACGATCATCATCCCATCTTTTCGGAATAGCGGAGCAGGAAGTTAAGTTAATCCTGGTGATCGGTCGCGGAAAGAGCCGTTATCGGAGCGGGGTCGTGTTAGATTCCATAACCGACGCTGAGTGATATCGATTGGCTGGACATTTTGATAATAGGGCTCGAATAAAAATCCATTTTCGAAAAGTCGAGGTTCAACCCGAGCGAGCCTGAATTGAAATTATGCGACCAGCCGAGTCCGGCCGCCAGTTCGCACTCGGTCAGGGCGGTGATCGGCACGTACTTGACGTAAACAAACGCGTTTTCCCGTTCAGAAAGTTTTCTGCTCAACGTGGGGTAGAGTTGCGGATATGCCATGGGACCATAACCAAACCGGTTGTTCGTGACGAACATCTGGCTGTAATAGATGCCTGCCATCAGTGAAAGAGTCCAAGGCGGGCTTGGAAGCAGGACAAGACCGATTCTGAGGTTTACGCCAAGAACTTGGGCGTTCACTCCCGGAAAGTTGCTGCTGAGCGGGAGGAAATTGAAAAAGGCATTCGCGCCGAGGTTCCACCTGGGCGAAAGCGAGAAAAGGTAAGAAAGCTTGCCGGTTAAAGCGATTTCGGAGAAATCAGCCACGCTTGCCTGATCCGCGACGTTGACCTCCCTGAAGGTATAGTAGGTCGGCCCAACGCTCACCATCAGGGAGGATCCTGCTTTTGACGAACGTCGCGATTGTGACGATTTGATTGCCTCGGCTTTGAGCACCGGCAATTCATTGAAAATGATCAAAAACGACTGCTCCTCAATTTCGCCCCTGGGACCGACCGCGCGAAAACGAACCGTCGTGTTTTGCGCCTTCAGGGTCACCGGGAAGGTGAAATCGCCGGACGCAATGACGGTCTCGGTCGAGGATTTGCGTTTGGTGTTCGTGCTGATGAGGACGGATGGCTCATTTTCCATTCCTTCCTGATGCAGCAGGCTCCAGTTATTCCGCTCGAAGACGCCTGTCAGTAGGGCTCGTATTTCGAAGTCGCCCGGGATCCCTGTTGTCTGCACTTCGACGCGAGGGGTGAGGGAGGACCATTTCAGTCCTTGAATCGTCTCGCCGGCGACGCTGGCGCGGTACAACTTGGCTCGATATTCTGAGGCTTGAGCGGACGATATAAAAACGCATGAAAGCGCGAAGAGGCCAAACACGCCAACAAATCGTCTTGCGGTTATGCTCATGATTCCAATATTTTACAGCAGAGCGTCCGAAACTAAAACCTATTTCGGAATAACTTTTGCTGCTGACCTGACGCTTACCTCGGCCGCGCGCACCGGAATCCAATGGACCAATTCGTCACGGATGCGTGATAACCGAGGAAGAGATGGTGAATCCCGCCGCTATGACTGCTGTTCCAGTATCCACCGCGAATCGGAGCCGCGGGTGCGCCGTTCACCAGGGTTGTGGTTTTCAGGGTCGCATCCCAAACATAGGCTTGACCGTTCAGGTTCCATGTCGTGGCGTAATTATCGCCAGGGACCTTGAATACGTTTTGGATGTAAGGTCCAAAAGTTCCGCCGTTCGCGCCTGCTTGCATGGCGCTTGTTCCCGTCCATTCAGAAAGATTGCCGATCATGTCCTCGACTCCGAAACGACTCATGCATGAGTTGGTTCCTCCCGGGGTACTGCCGGCGTGTGCGGTCTTGCGCACTTTACTGTTCGGATCCGTCCAGTTTCCACGGCCGTCTTCGTCTTCCTTTCCGGCACAGCCCAGGTCCGGATTCACGCAAGGCGCCCACTTATTACATCGAGCGGCTACGGCGTCCGTCGCTGAGCCACCGTTGTATCCGCCCCCTCCGACCGGATCGGGTTTGGACGTTCCAATCGCGGCGAGGACCCAAACTTCATCTGGAATGAGAACCTTCCCGCTATTCGCGCATGCGACAGCCGCTTGATACCAGGTCACGGCGCGAGCCGGGATCACGTCCGGCGTGGATACCGCAAACACCGGGCTCGAACCGGAGCCATCTCGCCCGAAACTGGGCGGGAGATGTGCGGCATCGGGATAGGCTTGATCACCGATAACGCCGTCGTAAAAATAGAATGTGCCCGAGCCATCCGGCGCGCTATTGATGCTGGACTCGTATTTGTCGACGCACCAGGCGCCCACCGGTACCATCACGTCGCGAGGATTGCCGGTGTTACAGCTGCGAGTCGTCGGGATATTCAATTCTTTCCAAGTTGGAGTGGTGCCGGACATTTGAAGAACCTGCCCGTCGGCACCTCCGGCCAATTTCGTTGGAGCGATCGCGGCTGTTGCGCTGATATGCGTGTTCGTGATCGCCCCGCTGGCGATTTTGGACCCGTTCACCGCGCCTGTCGCGATCGTCACTGTGGTGACCTCGTCGGCCTGAACGGCGGCTTGGGGTTCCCATTGAGTTCCATTCCAGCGCAGAGCCTGACCGGCTTGGGGCGCGGTTGCGGCTACCGTCCGATTTTGAATTTGCGCAACAGTGGGATTCGGATAGGTTCCGCTCAAATCGCCGCCCGCTGCGCCGCTCGCGGGCCGCGGCGCACTGAAGCGCGGGTCGTCGCCGGCTGCGACCGTTCCGGCTGCTGTTCCGATAGCGATGCTGATTTGCGGAGTTGTCGTGCCATTCGCGACCGATATCGGGCCGACGCCGCTGACGGAGGTTACGGTTCCGGAGCTGCTCCCCGATCCCGGAGTGAAGGGCACCCATTTGTTCGCGGATGAACTCCATTTCAAAGCCTGGCCGTCGGCGAGGGTCGCGAGATCGAGTGCGCGATTGCCGAGGCGCGAATCACAATAATTCTTGGTGGCAGCATCTTGGGCGAGAATCGGGTCGAGCACGCTTCCGATGTTGTGGCTTCCCATCTGGATCGGGCCCAACATCGTTCCGCCGCTGAGCGGGAGGTAGGCTCCACCGGTCCCGCCTGAGCTGGGCGTATAGGGGATCCAGCGTGAGGTCGAGCTATTCCAGACGACGGATTGGCCGTTCTGCAATCCTGTGAGATCCAGCGTACGGCCGCCGAAGCGGTTATCGGAATAGTTTTTCGTCGACGCATCCTGAGGGAGAGTCGGGTCGATCATATTTTTGACGCCGAAACTGATTTCGCCATTCCCCATTTGGATGTTTCCAAGCATCAGGCCACCCGTAATTTCAAGGAATGCCCGATCGAGCCTTGAAGGAGTGATGGATCCCGCAGCAATATGGCTTGCGTTGATCGCGCCTGGCGCGACGTGAGCGGAAGAAACCGAGGCGTTCGCAAGCTGGGTGCTGCCGATCGCGCCTGCCGCGATCGAAGTGCTCGAGGTATTCTGCGGTTCCCATTGGTTCGTGAGTCCGTTCCAGGCCAAGACCTGGCCAGCGATAGGTGCAGTCGCGGCAATCGGGCGACCTTGAATTTTTGAAACCGTCGGATTCGGAAAGCTGCTGCTCAGATCTCCACCAGCCGCGCCGACGGGCGTTCTGCCGTCACTGAATCGCGGGTCATTGCCTTGAGCGACGGTATTGGCCTGATTGCCAAAAATGAGGCTGATCTCAGGAATGGTTTCGGAACTCGTGACCTGAACCGGCCCGACTCCGAGGACGGAGGTGACCGTTCCGGCACCGCTTGGCACGAAAGGAACCCATTTGGATTGATGGGAATCCCAGCGGATCGACTCGCCGTTCTGGATACCCGAGAGTTCGAGCTGATTGCCTCCCAGTTGGGAATCGCAGTAATTCTTGGTAGCGGCATCCTGCGGGAGAATGGGATCAAGTACATTCGTAATGTTGTAGTTGATCACTCCGTCCCCCATTTGGAGGGGGCCTGTTGAGCCGGTTTTCTCGACATACGCGCGGTCGAGTTTTTCGGGCGTAATCGAGCCGTCCGGTATTCCCTCGGCAAAAGCGGCGTCGTCCAGTGTTGCCGGGGATCGAGTGCTTAAAGGATCCCCACCCTGTTTGCAACCGCTCAGCCCCAAGAGAACGGTTGCAAACGCAAACACGTATGTTCCAGCCCCCAACCGGTAACCAAGAAATGTACACATGCTTAGATTGTCGTATATCTGACTTTTTTAGTCAAGAAAGCGGCCGGTTATTCATTCCGAACGCTTCGATTTCGTGGGGGGCTGTCAAAAAAATCGACATTATTTCGGGACTAAGGGCCAGGAATACAGGGATTTTTTAAGCTTTCTTAATTAAACTATTTTGATTGCGAGAGATACCTCTTTGCGGCGTTGTAGCCGCACATGCCGTGTACTCCCGGCCCAGGGGGCGTTGAAGCAGAGCAGAGGTACCAGTTTTTAACGGGGATTGAATAGGGACGTAGCTGGCGAGTGGGTCTGAAAAGCATCTGTCTCAGATCCAGTACCCCGCCCGTGATATCGCCGCCGGTGTAATTGGAATTATAACGCTGGAGATCGAAGGGCAGGCTCACGTTCCGGGCAAGAATCAGGTCTTTGAATCCCGGCGCGAACCGTTCGATCTGCGATTCGAGCTTCTCCGTCATATTGATCGAAGAGCCGCGCGGAACGTGACAGTAGGCCCAGGCGACATGCTTTCCACGCGGCGCGCGCGTTTCGTCGAAAAGGGTAGGCTGTGAAAGCAGAATGAACGGCCTATTCGGGTGGATACCCCGCCAGACTTCCCGTTCGGCTCTTACGATGTCTTCCATTGACCCGCCGATGTGAACGGTGCCAGCGCGGCTGCATTCGGGTGCTTTCCAGGGAATAGGATCGGAGAGAGCCCAGTCCATTTTGAATGTTCCCGGACCGAGCCGAATCTGTTCGAGTTGGCGCTGATAATCTTTGGGAAGACGATTACCGGCTATTCTGATGAGTTCGGCGGGGCTGAGATCGAAAAAGTAAGCGTGCGCCGGCGGCAATTCACCAAAATCGTGAACAGGATGGTTCAGGAGGACTTCGCCACCGAGCGCCGAATAATGGGCAGCAAGAGCGTCCGTGATTTTTTGCGCGCCCCCCTTCGGAATGGGCCAGCCCAGGCCGTGTCCCGCGATGATTAGAACGAGCGCCGTGGCGAGTGAGCCGGCTTCATTCAATTCGAGCCCAGAATGCGCGGCCAGCCCCGTCAGCAAAGCTTTCGCGGACCTTGAAGTAAAATGCGTTTCCATGAAGCTGGTCGCCGATTGGACGGCTCGACGTCCGAAACGCATCATGTGAATCGGATGTTTTGGGAAATGAAGGGGCGCCAGAATGTCCTCGAGCAACTTATTCCCGTTTCGGGCAAGCGGACCAAAAAGCCGAGCATATGCCTTTCCGTCAGGGCCGAGCTCTCGCGCTGTTTCATCAACCGAGCGCCGAAGTACAGCGAGTCGTCCGTCTTCAAACGGGTGGGCGACTTGAATGGGCGGTTCTATCCATTCCAAGCCATAGGCTTTAAGGGGAAGGGTCTTAAAAAAAGGGGACGAGATCGCCAAGGGATGAACGGCCGAACAGACATCATGAGTGAACCCTTCCAGCGTGAGGGCAGCGGATCGCGAGCCGCCTCCCAGTGTCGCTTTCGATTCCACGAGCAGCACGGAGCGGCCCGATTGGGCAATCGTGATCGCAGCAGCCAAACCGTTCGGCCCTGAACCGAGAACGACCGTGTCATGGATGTTCGGTGTCACTGAGTCCAAGCGAGCAAGTCCGGTGCCCGGAAGCTCCGGATTAAATCGACTTTTTGTGGCACAGGTCTGAAACGGTCCGGAGAAGAAGATCGAGGTCGATCGGTTTTTTGATCAGACCTGATGCGAGGGCCCGGGCTGATTTCACGGTTTCGTGGTCGGGCTGCCCTGCCGTCAGGATGATGACCGGCAATGCGGCGATGATATCTTTTCTCTCCCGGTTCATAGCCGACAGGAATTCGAAGCCGTTCATCACGGGCATGAAGACATCAAGTAAGATGAGACAAGGTCGCGGCGTCGCAGTGTCGAGAAGCCTCATCGCTTCCTCCCCGTTTTGAGCCAAATACGTATCGTAACCTTCGTATTCGAGAAGAATTCGTATTGACTCACGAATATCGGGATCATCTTCGACCAGGAGAATCGAGCCTTTTTGAAGGTTAGGCTGCATAGTTGCTCACCTGCTTCTGGCTGACGGGAAGTTCTACGGTAAAAGTGGAGCCAGCACCGGGCTTGCTTTTGACGTGAACCCTACCCCCATGCGCGCCGATGATGGTTCGGACTATGAAAAGGCCGATACCCAGCCCGCTGATGCTCGTTGGAGGGATTGCGCGCTCGAACAGGTCGAAGATCGCGGCTTGCCGCTCTTCGGGAATGCCGATCCCGTGATCGCGGATTTTTAACATGCCTTTTTCGGATTCTTTGCGCACTTCGATGATGATCTCCTTGCCTTGCCCATACTTAATCGCGTTCGAAACGAGATTCGAAATAGCCTGTTCAAGTCGGAAGGCGTCCCATTGCCCATTCACATCCGGCTCGGCTCTGATCGAGACGGTGCTCCCGGATGTTTTTACCTCCGTCGAGAATCGTTCCATGACTTCGAGCACCAGTTTCGCGAGGTTGACCGGCTGCCGCGCCAGAACCAATGGTGCTGACCCCAGCTTCGAGATTTCGAGCATGTCATTGACGAGTTGATCGAGCCGGGCGATCTGGCGAGCGGCAATCCGGATGAGCCGTTCGAGGAGCGTTGGAACAACCTTTTCGTAACCCTCCCTCTGGCCGAGACGCGTGAGAAAATCGAGCTGCAATTTGAGTGAAGTCACAGGAGTCTTAAGCTCATGGGAGGCAATGGATAAGAAATCATTCCGAATGCTCAGGGAGCGCCTCAATTCTTCTTCGGTCTTTCGCAGCGTCTCTTCGGCAGCTTTTCTGGCTGTGATATCCTGGACCACTCCGATCATTCGCACCGGGTGACCTTGCTCATCCCTCAATACTTTCGCGACTTCATGAACCCAGCGCACCGATCCGTCCGGTCGCAGGATCCGATGCTCGAGGTCGTACGGCATTTGTTCCAGGATAGCCCGCTGGCTGGCCTGAATCACCCGATCACGATCCAGGGGGTGGACGAGTCCGAAGAACGTCTCGACCCTGCCGTCGAAATCATGGGCCTGTTCGGATAAACCGAAGATCCTGTAAACCTCCTTTGACCATTGCAAACTGCCCTCCTGCGAAGCGGAGGAGATCCAGCTTCCCAGTTCGGCAATCTCTTGTGCTTTTTCAAGGAACCATTCGTTCTCTTGAAGACGGGTACGGCTCTGTTGCAGATCGTGAGTCCGCTCCCGAATTCTTTGCTCGAGAGTTTCCCTGATTTCGGAGAGTTGTTCGGTAGCTCGCTGTAGCTCCGTGTTGTCGGTGGCGACGTAGGAGAAGAATGAGTGGTTCTCTGTTCCTGAAATGAAAGTCACGGATACGACGAGAAATTTCGAATCAGTGCCAACCGGATGAAAGTATTCGAACCGAACGGGCCGGCCGAGACGCTCGGCTTCTCGGCAAGAGTCAAGCCAGCGTCTGATGCTCGCGGCATCGAAGCCCAGTTCAGAAAACGACCTGCCATGCATTTGCGACGATTCCGAGTGACGAAAAAGAACAGCCGACGCTGCCGGGCTGGCGGTGAGATAACGGAGCGTATCACGATCCATTTCGACTAGGCCCACCATGACGGAGGGCGATTCGAACAGGCTTTTTAGCACTTCTTCGATCTGAAGTACGTTATCAGAGGTCATATATTCCGCCCCATGAGATACACGACGGATACCACTGAGAGTAACTTTGCTTCTTAGAGTGCGTGGCCGACGCAGCGGATCGCGTAAGTCCCTGATCGGGTGCCGATACTTTGCTCGCCCGTTTCTCCGATAAACGTCCAGGCATTCGCTCTCGCCGGGGCCCGTACGGTTGCCGTCCAAAAACTATAGAGCATATTCGGGAGTACGAACCGGATTCCATCGATATCGGCCTGTTTGTAATCGTAAATCGTGGGAAGCCTCCACACGATCGATGGAGTGCTGGCGCGTCCCATTCCACCTTTCGATGCCGTGTACGCTGCATTCGTTGTCAGCCATGCGGGATCTTCGAAACACTCGCTCTGGGGGGTGGTTTGATTTTGGTTAGCGGGGTTGGTGCATATTCCCGATGGATCGTTTTCAGCGTAAGGTGAGCCGATCCTGGATGAACTTCCGCTTGCCTTGCACCAGTTGAATTCCGTAAGCGGGGTCCCGAGGTAGTCGCTCCAGAGCAAACCGGTTTTTTCATCGCGCCAGACTTCTTTTGCGTCCGCCGTTCTAGTGACGAGTTTCCATAGGCCCTGGCCTGCGTTGCCATTCGTACCGCCATCCCAGTTTGCATTCGCGCCGTTCAGGGACGCGCAATCGGAAATCCGCTGTTCGATGGTCGGCTGGGTAATTCCACAAACGCTTCCCGGTCGAGGCGCGAAAGTAACGCTCGTGGAAACGCTGTTGCCTTCGTCTGATGACAAGACTTGGGGGACGAAGCGATAGGTTGCGGGTGGCCAGGAGTTCGCCAGCTCTTCCCGGAGCGTCAGTCGTAGCGCGCCTTTGGTTCGATGGGCATTTGACCAGACAAAATCGGGAAAAGCTGCCGTTCCGGCAACTCCCAGAATCGTCTGGCCTGAAACGATTTGGGAACTGACGGGCAGACTGCTGATGCCGCTGTAATAGCCTGCTCCCGGAAATGAGGCCTGCGCGTTCAGCGAGCCTCCGTTCGTCATGGTGCCCGTGACCATGCTGCCGCTTCCGTCGAACGCTTGAAAGCCAGCCAGAATATTCGGCGGGCCCGCGGGCGCCGTCAGTGTTCCGGTCGTGCACACGGCTGTACCGGAGGCTCCCATCAAGGAATAGCCGCCGCAAATGCGGCTTGCGCCCAGTGTCGTCGAGGCATTGCTATAATAGCCCGCTCCGGGAAAGCCGGAGCTGTCGATATTCCAACTCCCGCGATTCAACAGAGCCCCGGTGAGTTTCGTTCCTGCTGAATCCCATGCCTCTTTGCCGCTCAGAATATCGGCTGCGGCTGCCCCGTTTGCCGTGGTACCGCTCTGGCAGACGGCGGTTCCAGCTGATCCGAGCACGCTTGTGGTGCTGCAAACTTCTGCCGCGGTCAGGCCTGAGGCTGAACTGTAAACTCCCTCACCCGCGAAGGGCGCGAAGGTCGAAATTGCCCTTCAGGGCATACGAGCAGCTTCCCGCGCAGTTCGCCGTTCCGCTCATTCCCAGGATCATGGATCCCGAGCAGATGTTCGCTCCGGTAATGCCGGGCGCGATAATGCGTTGGTAAAAACCGGGCGTCAATTGCGAGGCGGCCGTTGTTTCGAGATTCACTTCAAAAAATTTCGTCGCGGTTCCGCTGATGGGAACTCCGTCCAGTCCATAAGCGGCCTTTCCGGCGACGATGTCCTCGGGTCCCGCAAGGCTCATGGTACGTGTC
Organism: Bdellovibrionota bacterium; assembly: GCA_035291325.1. Taxonomy (GTDB): domain Bacteria; phylum Bdellovibrionota; class UBA1018; order UBA1018; family UBA1018; genus XYD1-FULL-55-31. The sequence goes on from DATDSK010000103.1 coordinate 28,212, forward strand.
CCATCCTCGGCGACGACCTTGGTGTAGTCACAGCCGCTGAGCGCCGCCAGAAGGGTTGCTGAAAGAGCAACAAGTAAGGTGATCTTAGTTCCACGCATATCCCACCCCGAAATTGACGACTCTGAGCCGGATCAGCTCATCGGCTTTGTAGTATTTGTCCATTGCGGACCAGTCGAAACTCAGCGAAAGCCTGCTCGCATCCGCAGGACCGATCAGCAGCGAAAGGCCTACGGCGCGCTCACTGTTTTCGAACGCGATCCGGTTTGAAACGAAGGGAACGAATTTCCCGTAAATCGAAACCGCAAGTTTTTGCGTCAGCGTCGCGTAAAAACTCGGATAGATTTGCGCCGAGAGACTGGAATATCCGAACTGTTGCGCGCTTCCCATGAGGCTCGAATAGTTGAGGCCGCCTTGGAACAGGAATCGATAGTTCCGCGAACGGTACAGGTGGGTTCCCGCGCGCGCGTTCAGGCCGAGGAATCTCGGGTCGATATCCGCGCGGCTTCGCGACAGATTCACACCCGTGATGAAGCCCCCGAAAGAAGCGTCAAGCCACCAGAGCGGGCGCCATGTCAGCAATGCCTTCGGCGTCACGGCGACCGTCTTTACGCGATAGATTGATTCCGTGTAGTCGGCGAAACTGACGCCGGTGCTCGCCGAGAGCTCAATCGCGGGTAACTGATCGACGCGGTCCCCGAAGTCGAACTTCGCCGAGCGGATCACATTGCCCTCGTCATCAAAGAGCTGCATTTCACCATCCGCAATGCCGGAAGTGAAATGCCCGGTTCTCGTCAACCGGCCATTTTGACCGTAGAAGCGGATGAGGCCATGAAATTCCCCGTTACGGAGAGTCCCGCAGCTTTTGATTTCACCATTTTCGTGCCACGTCGCGAATGGACCGGTTCCTTTGCCGTCTCGATGACATGCCGCTTCGCTCAGGTTGCCGTTTTCGTAATTCTTTCGTTCTTCCTCGTCAGACGGTTCATCGCATTTGAGATTCGTGAATTTTGTTCTGGCGACGCATGGATCAGACGGGACCGGCGCGTCCGCTGCTTTCACGGACGAACTGATACCCGCGGTCATGACCATACCGAATATCGTCGCGAACAAAATGAATGCCGGAATGGAACCCGGAACCCTGTGGGAGGGCATCTCTTAAAGGATCGGGATAAGTTTCTTGTCTCTTGAGGGCGCCAAAATCCTGACGCTACTCCCTGATTCTGCGCTCGATTGTTTCCCGGAGTTCGAGGGGAAGTGTCTTGAAGCCTGAGAAATCGGGATCTGCGAGCCGATGACAGCGCTCCGGGGTAAAGCGGAGTACGCAATGGTAAACCGTGAGATTCTGGCTCACCTGGGTCGTGATCGAGGTGAATCCGTCGATGACGGGGAATGCCGCGATCGTGAGCAGTATCCAGAGCGGGATGAAGAGGAACTTGATCCAGCGGCGCCCGCGGCGTTTTCGGACCGTCAGGTAATGCCAGAGGGAAACCAAGAACGTGATGATCCCCCAAATTCCGGCAGCTTTGATCGTGATCAGGAATCCCGAATTGGGTAAACCCTGATTCAGGGCGCCGAACCAGGCCAGAGCACCGAAAATCGCGACGAAGATGGCCGTGAAACCGGCCGCAACCGCACCAGTCGAGGAGTCCCAGCCCTTGAGGTGCGTAAACTCACGGATCTGAAGATCCCGGTAAGTTTTCGGGTTCAGGAGAATCAAAGTTTTTTTGGTGATGATCCGGGTGATGTGACTTGTGAGGGAGCCGTCTGCCTTTCGTCGTGCTTGATAAGAAAGTTCAGGTGAAAGACGGTCTTGAATATTTGCCGGAGGGAACTGCTTTTGATGGGTCAGGATGAGCCTGCGCTTGCCCAGTTCGATGACGTCATTGATTTGGAGGCGCCGCTCCTTGCCGGGTTGCAGTTCAAGGGAGTTCACGCGCGTCCGATTGGTAGAGTTGAGGTCCCGGATCGTTACGACCTGCCCTTGGACGGAAAACAGGCAATGCTTGCGGCTTAACAGTGTGTCCTCGGGAAACTGCAGATCACCTTCCGTTCGGCCACAAATCAAATCATGTTGAAGAGGAATAAATTTTCGATCAACATTGTCGTAAAGGTAAAAAGCAATCCGCAGCTTCGACATTTCATAATTGTACACCGGTCACCCGGGAAAGTAGAGGCCTTGAACCCATGCCTTACAGGCTGATCACCTTTCTTTTCTTAGCTTTCATAGGATACAAGGGCTACGGCCTTTATCAGGCGAAAGAGGTCCGAAAAGCGGGCGCGGAGATGGTTTTAAAAGGGCGAGTCGCCGTTTATGGCGCGAAGAACGAGTCCAGTACCCTTCTGCTCATGGAAAAGTTGCGGCTTCGGGGGGTCAGCCCTGAGTTCCGGCCAATCAATGATCAGGGAGCGGCCATCGAACTCGCGCGACGATTCAACAAAACAGTTTTGACTTTACCATCTCTCGAACTGAACGGCGATTTGCTCACGGCGGAGAAAGTGAACATGCTGCTGCAGACGATGACGGTGCACATCCAACCGCTCAAGCCCGAGCCCTATGTCTACGTTTATGGCCCGAATCCGTGCTCGAAGACCTCGGGTAAGCTCGAAGAATATAAAACAAAAGGGCTCCCCGCGGAATATCGGGACGTGAATCATCCGGTTTACGGCGCCGAAATCATGAGCCGGATGGACGCCGTGAAGCTGGCCAAACCGGACTGGCCCCTCGTGGACGTGAACGGCAAAATCATGGCCGCGCCGACCGCAGCTGAAGTCCTGGCGGTTTTTAAACCGGAAAAGATTTAAATCCTCATTTTTCCGGTTGCGCCTTGGTCTCGGTCACCGGGATCTTCGAGCCCGCCGGAAGCAACCGTGTTGATTTCAGCTGTGCCTGTCGGAAGTAATCAATCGACTCCCCGAGCACTCGCGATGCTTCCTGTGGCGCGTGAAAGCCCATCGAGTTTTCTGCCGCGATGAAATCGAGCCGCCACTGGGCTTTGCGATGGAGTTCCGCGATCGATTGCAGTTCGGGGGTCTTGGCGACGTGCTCGGCCCAGAGCGCGTTGAGTGCCGCGCCCGTTGCATCTTCGAGCTTCTTTGTAAGCTCGGCACCCGAAAGGCTGGCGTTAGCCGGGTCGGCGGCGAGCTTCTCGCGGGCTTTCTGCTCGGCTAGCGCCCGGTTTTTAGTGTCGAAGGGAGCCCGGACCATTTTGAAAGTGTCCAGGAAATCCGTGAGTGCCTGTCCGCCGCGCATGAGAAGCCTGAAATTTCGGTTCTGGATCCCGGCCACTCGTTCCTTCAGATCGGCTTCCGTCCAGGCATGGCATTGCTGGCATGATCCGCTCACCATGAGAAGCGGCGAGCGCACGTGATGATCGGAAATCTTGATAGCACCTTGCCGCATGTAGGGCATGTGGCAATCGGCGCAGGTCACGCCTGAACGGGCATGAATCCCCTGATTCCAGAGTTCAAATTCGGGGTGTTGCGCCTTGATGAGTTCGGCGCCGGTTTCGGCGTGCTGCCAATCGTAAAACCGGTGACCATCTGGGAATCGATAGTCATTATAATGTGACTCGATCTGCTCGCTCTTGAGGCCCCGATTCCACGGAAAGAAGAGGGTTACTTTAGGTCCGCAGTAGTACTCGACATGACATTGAGCGCAGACGTAGGCGCGCATGTCAGCTCGGCTTGCATCGCGGTTGATGTCGAAGTCCCTTTTGCCCTGCGAGACTTTGAGTGCCTTGATTCCGGCAACGAAACCCGGACGCTTGATTTCGAGCCGCATCGTTTTCGCATTATGGCAGTCCGTGCACGAGACGGGGTGCGCGCCGGCGACCTGGCGGAATTCGTTTGGCTTCCCAGGAATCGGGTCCCAGGACCCTGTTTTCACGACTTCTCCGTGCGCTTCGCGATACGGCATTCCGGACAGTTTCTCGAAGCCTTTTTTGATATCCGCGTCCGTATATTGATCGGCGGCCGGATCGCCGCCGCCGAGCCGCACCAGTGTCGGTATCAGGGAAGCATGGCAATGCAGGCAGGCCCCGGGTTGCGGACGTTCCGTCACTCGGCGCGTTTTCTCCTGATCAAGAAGCATGAACGAATGTCCCCGCC
>DATDSK010000104.1:0-7177 GCA_035291325.1 Bdellovibrionota bacterium
GTCAGGACGTACCCGGCAACTCCGTTAAAGTCCTTTCCGAAGGCCACGATCCGGGTAAACACGAGATGATCCCAAAAACCTCGTTTAGCACTCTCAGCGACGTCTTTGGATTTGGAACGTGGTAGTGCATTGCATTTTTTCGCGCCTGTCACAATCATCGCAATGCCTCCCGATAATTCCCGGATAAACCCCTGCCAATCTGAGCGAGATTCGGCACGGATGAGCAGGTGTAAGTGATTTCCGACGTTTGCATAGCGATAAACTGAGATATTCCAGCGAAATTTGAGACGGTCGAGGAGTTTGCGGACGTGATTACAATGTCTTGGATGCAGCATTGAAAGCTCTCCTCGTGCCTTGGATGATCTCAACACCACGTGAAGCGCTTGTTTGGGATCAAACGGCCTCCGGATCTTGCGCTTGCCTTTCGTGTGATCGCCACCGTGTGCCTGAAGCCTTGTTCTGCGATTGAAACCGGGGAGGAAAAGCTGGTTTGATTGTGTCTTTGCTCGCATTGAAGGCGGGCTGAATATCGTAGGGGCAATGGTTTGTAAAGCATTAAATAGGTGCACTTAGAACCTGAACTCACCCGGGCAATGAAATGAGCAAGACCCATTACGGATGAATAACTGGAAGCAATTCAATCGTGGCTTGGTTAATCGAGGCAATCTCACCCCCTGGTTTTCTGAGGACACAGAGAGCGGCTGGTATGCAAAGGCGAACAGCAACCGGATGCCCGGACGCCCGCCATTCTACAGTTGCATTGAGGTGGCACTCACACTGCGGAGCCTGTTCGGTTCCCGCTGCGTGAAACCCAGGGTTAAGCTCGAATTGAAGGCTTCGGGCTCAAAATCGGTGGCCGAGGGAGAATGGAGATCGTTGCCGTCAACTATCGGAAGCTAATACTCACGACGATTCCGTCATGTCAGCGCTCCTCGATGCCATCGCCTCAAAACCTTGATCCTGAACACCATGAGTCGCATTGGTATGCCGCAGTCCTATGCACTCTCAGCGAGCGCGCTGGGTTTTCCCGAGCCCTCGGCTAAACCCTACGGCATGTACCTGAAACTCACGAAAACCTTTTTACCCGCTTCGACCTGAACGGTTCTTTCGGGAAGCGGCCCCCCCGCCCCGACGGGAAGCACCTTCAGGGTGTGCGTGCCCGGCGGGACGACAACGCGGGCGATTTGAAGATCCTTCGGCAGAAGATTCCACGATCGGAGGTCGGCCTGGTCGCTTGAGTAAAATGCCACCCGGGTCAGAAAACCGAGAAGCGGGCTGTTCGTGTGCTTTTCAACTTGATCAGCGACTACTTCCTTCGCCACGATGCCCGCGATCTTTTTGGCGATGAGGCCGCCGTACTTCTCGTCGAGGTTTTGGATCGCGGTTGCCTCGATATTGTGAAGCCGCGACGTCGGTCCCGCGAGCTTTCCATCCACTTCGACGTCGGCGTACAGGACTGGATTGGGACGGGGATAAAATTTCGGCAGAACCCTCCATTGCGGGTTCGGTCTTTTGACCGGAGAAATACCGTTCTGATAAATCACGATGATCTCACCCATTCCGGATTTGGGAGCTTTTAACATCGCTTCCTTGTGATCGTCCGGCGTGAGCCGGAATTCCGCGTCCCACCTCTCCATCTCGTCACGCATTCTGAGAAGAGCGGCCATCCGCCAGAGGTCCTTGCCGAGATGAGGAAGCTCCGGTTCGAGCTCCCAGGTTTTTTTATAGTCGATGTACGCGTCGTTATAATTACGTTCGGCCTCGTAAATAACGGCTGACAAATAGCGGGCAAAAGCGTTCTGCTGATACTTGCGTTGCCCTTCGGTGACCATGAGATAAAGCTTGCGGTTCACCCGGCGTGCCTCGACCAGAGCGTTTTCGTAATCCCCCATGAGCGCGAAGTTCATGGCAAGATACGTATTGATCAGGACCTTCTCGAAATCCTCTCCTTTATAGTCCCTGATGTTGTCGCCGGTCAGAAACGACGAGCCCTCGGTCGCGAGACTGGTGTAATCCTTGATCTCCGCGATCTTGTCGGCTTCGAGAAAGACCTTGTTGCTCTCGTCGAATTTGCCCGCCGCATGCAGCGACAATCCGAGATCGAGCAGATAAAGGAGCTGATCACGACCGTTTTCGCCTTCTTTCGCAAGGCCCTCGCGGAGATTGCTTGCCGCCTCTTCGTAATGCCCGTCACGAAAGAGTCGAGTCGACTCACGATCGGACATCCTCGCCGAAACGCAGCCCGCGAGAAAAAGCAGCGCGATGATGAGAAGGAGCAGCCTCCCGCGCATCAAAGCCCGACGCTGCGTTTACGGAATTTCTTGCGGATCTCCCGTTCCTCGGTGCAGTCAATGGTCGACTGTTCCATGTTCGTCAGGTTCATGGTCAGCTTGTAATAAATGAACTTGTCATCTCCGACCTGCTGAATGTTCGTGGCCAGCGCGCCGCTCAGAATGTAATCCGCGCCGATTTGTTTGCCGCGCTTTTTGGCGGTCGGACCGGCGACATTCCCGGCGCTTTCGGAGTTGTAATCGTATTCCTCACTGAGTGTCGCGCGCTCTTCCTTATTCACGAAGCGCACTTTTCCCGATTTGATAAGGGCTGTCCGGATCTTGTCCGTCATTGACACCGTGTCGATATGTTCTTCCGTGCGGTTCTGGACCCGTTCCACGATCACGACGGGGGCTTTCGGAGCTTTGGAAACATAATCGCAGGCGACCATCGCTTTGATGACGGTGTCGGCCATTTGTTGCATATCGGCTTCATTGAATTTGTCGTCCAGGAGCTCGACGCGCGTCGGATCGTCGTACTCACCTTTGGTGAAGGCCCGCGGACCGCAACCCGAGGCGATCATCGCGAGCACGGCAAGGATTCCAAGAAGATTTACGGTCAGTGAATGTCTGTTCATGCGCATTGTGTCATATCCTTTCTATCAGCTTCGAGCGAAGTACCCTGAGTGTAAGACCGCCGCGTCTAAAAGCAAGTTCCTATATCCAAAAGTTGAAAGCCGCCCCCTAATGTGGTTTCTTCACCTCGGAGGCAAAGCCATGCGCATTCTGCTCATCTTGTCAGTCCTATTCGGTACAACCCACGCCTGGTCAGCCCCAGCCCCTCATCAGAAGATCCATGAGAGTTTTGTTTTTTCCGGCACCCCGACATCCGACCTGATCGCTCAGTGGTCAGCTCTGCCGGGGACAAGGAGCTACTTGTTTCAGTTGCCCAACCCCTCGCCAGAGGAACTCCGGGCTTTGGCAGTCTTGCGCGGAGCTGACTTGCTCCAAATCGAAGCATCGTCCTATCCTGATCGCGATACTCTGGATTCCTGGAAGTTGCTCGCTCGCCATGGGGTCCAGTTCATTGCCTTCGATCTCCAGCTTCCGACCGCCGAGCAGCTTGAACTCCTGAACGAGATCGGATTTTCGCGCCTCATCTTTCTTCTTTCCTACATTCCGGACCTGGAGGAATCCGCACGGCTCGCCGAGCTGCGTGCGCCGTTTTCAATCACCTTTGCCGGAGCGAGTTATCCTCGCTACGACGATAAGATTTTTCTTCTCGCGATTCCGAAAACCGTTCCGCTCACGTTCGCCGCGAGCTACTGGCCCTGGTACAGCCACATGGATCTTTTCAACATGCTTCCCCACGCTCAGAAGCTTCAGATCATCGGAGCGTTTCCTTCGGATGACCACCTGCCCTACCTCCAAAATATCCGCGGGCTCCGGGAGATCGTCGTCGAAACGGATTTTGAACCGTCCGATCCCGAAATCTGGAAAAAAATGGCGACGGGTTCTGATCAAACAATGAACCGGACCATCAAATGGATCAGTAAAGACCGCGTACCCACGAAGCAAGCCCTCGACGCGTTTGCAGAAACCGGTTCCGTTCGCCTGACCATTGATCAGGACTACGACCTCAGCGAAGAAGAGCGGACACGACTGACGGAATCGGCAATTCCGGTGGAATGGGTTCATGCCGCTCCCGTTTTGAAAGCATTCTGATGACCAAAGGACGACCCGAGCCCGCACTCACCACCGCGCAAGTCCCGGAGATTTTGCGGCGAAAGCTCGTCTTCGTTTCCGGGAAGGGCGGAGTCGGCAAAACCGCCGTTTCGCAAGGCATCGCCCGCGCGCTCGCGGACGCCGGGCTCCGGACGCTCTGGGTCTGCTTCGAAGATCCCCTCCAGGAACCCGGGGCCATACGGCAACACGGCCCGAAACTCTGGTATCTCAACTGCTCGGCCGAACTCGCTTTTAACGAATATGCCAGCCTCAAGATCGGCTCCGGGCCGTTATCAAAGATCTTCCTGAAGAACAAACTTGTCCAATACCTCGCAAAGGCCGCTCCCGGAATTCACGAACTCGTTCTCCTGGGCAAGGTCTGGTACGAACGGACCCATTACGACCGGATCGTCGTGGACCTTCCATCCACGGGTCACGGCCTTGCGATGTTTCAAAGCACGAAAAACTTTTCGGTTCTTTTTACCGGCGGACCGGTCCATCGCGATGCCGAAAGCATGATCGAGACATTTGGCAACCCCGCTGAATCGGGACACCTCATTCTCGCGCTGCCGGAGGAAATGCCCCTCCAGGAGGCCCTTGAACTCAGCGGGTTTCTTCAAGACCTCTTTCCGGAGAACCCGCCCGGATTTCTCGTGAATCGGCTTTTCCCCGGAGTCGAACAAACCAGGCAAAGTCAGTCCGAAGCCGACCAGCCGGATTCCTGGCCGACACCGCTCGCGAAATCAGCCGCCGATTATCTGCAGAAGCGAATGATCCTCGAGAATTACAACCTGCGCCTCTGGCGGGACCGCAAGATCCCGTTCGGTGCGCTGGACTTCGTGCCGCCACCCGACCCCTCCCGTTCCAAAGAGTCGGTCTCGGACGTCCTTTCGGAAGAACTGAAACGAAAGGGCTACCTGTGAACTGGCGGCATATCGACGAAATCCTGGACGAGCGCCGGATCATCATCACCTGCGGAACGGGGGGCGTTGGCAAGACGACGCTCAGCGCCGCCATCGGAGTCCGAGCCGCGCTCCAGGGAAGGCGTACGGCCGTGATTACGATCGATCCCGCCAAACGGCTGGCAACGTCTCTCGGCCTCGAGGAGTTGGGTGATCGCCCCGCGAACATCACCTCAGAAATTGTTTCCGCGTTCAGGAAGGCAAAAGCAGCAGGAATGACCATTCCCGACCAATTCAAGGAACCGAAGATCGGCCGGTTCGATGCGATCATGCCGGATGCCCGGAGCAACTTCAGGGACTTTCTTCGGGATCTCGCGCCTTCGGCCGAAATCGTCGAACGCGTCATGAGCAACCCGATTTTTCAGATCTTCACGAAAGAATTTTCGGGCGCGAACGAATACATGGCCTTGGAACGGCTTCAAGCCATCGACAGCATGCGCGAGTATGATTGCATCATTCTGGATACCCCGCCGAGCCGCAACGCACTCGCGTTTCTCGCCGCGCCCAAGCTTCTCTCCCAGTTTTTCGATGAACGACTCATCCGTTGGCTGGTACTTCCCGCGAATTCTCTCGTCGCCTCAGGAATGAAAAAAGCGCTTTCAATTCTGGAACGACTGACCGGGACAGGATTCATGACAAACCTTTTCGATTTCGCGTCGACCGTGTTCGCGGTACGCGTCCGATTCCTCGCGAATCTCGAGAAAACCATGGACTTGCTCGAATCACCGGATGTCGGATTCATCATGGTTGCCACGCCGACTCCTGAAACCGCACCCGAAGTTCGGCATTTCATCGACATACTCACAAAGCATCATTTCAACTTTGACGGAGTGGCCGTAAACAGGACTCTCGGTTATCTCGACCCGGTTCCTGCCTCGGCCAAATCGCCCAAGCATCAACGCCCGTACGAGGTCTTGACCGCCCTGATCGCCCGCGAAAAGAAGGCGCTTTCCGGAGTAGGCTCCGGGTCGACCCCGCTTTGCGCGAAATTGCCTGAGCTGGCCAGAGATGTTCATTCAGTGGAGGATTTATTTTATGTCGCGATGGCTCTTGATCCTGATTATCGCCTCTAGCGCGATCAACCACTCTCTTTCGCATGCCGCCGACACGAGCACCGGTCCGGCAGCCCCGGCTGACGCCGAGATTCTCTGGAATGACGGCAAAGCGGCCTTCGAAAGAGGCGACTTCGAAACCGCGGCCTACGCGCTGAAGAGAATTGTCGACCGTTATCCCGGCTATCCGGGTTATCTCGAAGCACACCGGCTTCTGGGTGAATCCTTTCTCAGACTCGACAAGCCGAAAGCCGCCATTGCTCCGCTCAAATATTACATTTCCGGAACGAGGGACGCGCAAAACGCCGCCCGGACCCGGCTCAGCCTTGGCGAGGCATATCTCGCCCTCAAACAGTTCCGGGAAGCGTACCTCACGGCTTTGGAAATCGAGAAGAGCCCGAATCCGCTCCCCGAAGGACAGCTTCTTCGGGCCCAGGCCAACATCGGCCTGAATCGGGACGCGGAAGCACTGCGCATCGTGAGTTCAGTCCGAAAGTCCCTTCCCCCTTCAGCCATACCGCGCGCGTCCTGGATCGAGCTTCGCCTGAAAACCCGGGCCTGTTCACGGCTCGCGAGCCGTTCTCCGCTGGAAGAAGGTTATGTTCTCGAACAGATGGACCGCCGTTCGACTTGCCTTCTCGAAGCAATGCTTCTTTTTCAAAAAACGCTGGAACTGGAAAACCCGGACTTCGCCGAAAAAGCGCGGACCGAAATGTTGTCGGCGTACGAACTTTATTCTCAAGTATGTCTCAACCCGCCTCGGCCGCCGGGTAAAAAACGGTCTCAGATCGAACTGAAGCGTTACCGGATCGAGCTCTCCACCCTGCTCAGAAAAAAATGCAATCGTCACTATCAGGAGGCGAGCGCGCTCCTTGAAAGCTGGGCGCCGGCCAAAGCGGCGCTCAAGGCCGCTGCCGAACCCGTTCTGAAGCGCCTCCGGGATCTCGCGGAATAGCAATGCATTCGCTGAAAAGAATCATTGTGGACCGCCTTCAGGAAAACCGGCGGACAGTCTGGGAGTGGTCGGCGGAGCAATGCAAAATCGCGCCGCCCCCTTTCTATTGCTCGATCGATCTGCGGGATTCTGGCCACAAAGTGGTCCCGGTGGACTGCAATCTTTATCCGGCCGGCTTCAACAACATCTGTCCCGAGGACATTCGCGCTTCGG
>DATDSK010000105.1:0-24817 GCA_035291325.1 Bdellovibrionota bacterium
ACATAGATTTTACTGAACGTGTCGATGGCTGTGTCGGAAACATTGGAAAAAGCAGCCCCAATCACGGACTTTGCGCTCGCGTGCACGGATCCGTTGAAGATCGTCCCATTCACTATGTTCATGGCGAAATAGGGCAGATTAGATGCATTTGACTCCAACGTCAAAAGATCGGAACCGAGGGTTGCTCGATTCAGAATTTCGTCCGACATTTCGAAAACTCGCGGCCCGTTCAGTCCATCCGCGTCGCTGCCGAAAATCTTCGAACCGAAGGTGGTAGGAAGAGCGCCGGGCAGGCTGGGCTTCTCGAAGTTGTTCCAAACGCCGTTATATCCGAAAAACGTCGTCTCAGGCCATTCGGGGTGAAGCTTCGTCATGTCGTAGCGAAGCATCCAGTGGCGGTTCCAGTCCGTGACAAAGAGCTTTTCTAACTCATTGACGAAAAGTCCTCCGCCGGCGTCGTCCGTACCGGGAGCGCCGAACAAAAATCCATTCATCCAGGGCGTCGCGCTTGCGCTTTCGAATTGTCCCGTCAGTGCCAGGCAGCTCCCCTCGTGCTTCAGGCAAGTCACTTGGGTATCTCCGACCTTGATTCTGAGCGGCGTCGATATCGAACCGCCGCTATTCGTGGCTGTAACCGTATAAACCGCCTGATCGGCTGGCCCGCTCGGGATTCCGGAAATCACCCCTGTCGTGCTGTCCAGGGTGATTCCCGAGGGCAGGGCCGGAGCTACTGAATAGGAATCGATCCCAATTGAGTATACAGGAGCCGTGGCAGTTGGATGATTGGCCGGGAATGTTGCCCCTTTGAGGTAGACTGCCCATGAATATTCGTAACTCAGTGCCGAAGGAGGGATTTCCTTCACCCGCAGGCTCACGCTTTTTTGATGGGAGCCGCCGGAGTTGATGGCGGTCACGGTAAAGACTTGCTCGTTCAGGGCTACAGTCGGCTTGCCCGAGAGAACCCCGGTACTCGCATCAAAGATGATTCCGGCGGGCGGTGCCGGGCTGATGAGATAAGTAACCACGGCGCCTCCGCTCGGAGCGGTCGGTCCAACGGCAGTCATCGCGACTTCCCGATTCAGCACGATCGTGCTTGGAAAGGTGAACTCCGGCGGGCGATCAACGACCGTAATCACCGTTTCGCTGATCGATCCTGCCGCGTCCGTGACCCGAATGGTGGCCGTCCCGAGTGAGCTTGTGGGTGCCGTGAAAATCCCGTCTTCGGTGACTTCGCCCACTCCGGAGATCTTTGAATATTTGAACGGCGCCGCGCCTCCGATCGTCTGGAGGGTCATGCTTTGACCGACTGTGATCCGGGTACTCGGTGAGCTGATGGTCACGCCCATGCTTTCCCAAACGATGTCGGAGTTAAAGCAGGCGGGCAGGAATAGGAGCATCGCTCCACAGGCGAGAACGCGCAAAAGCAGGATTTGATCACTGCGCAGCATACGGACCATAGCTTTAATTATAGTAGTTTCGCCAGCGTACGTCAGTGCGTCCTTCGTGACATTCTGCCTGATTTTAAAGGCTTTTTGAGAGGTCGTATTTCGCTTGAAAAATTGCGCGACGCGACAACGTGTGGTATTCGGGTGTCATTCTGGGTCACTGGCCGGGTCACTGGGCCAAACGGGTCACGGGGGTGAACATGCGTAACGGGATGATGGTCGGTGCGTTCTTCGCGATGCAGGTGTCGGTTGTTCAAGCGGCTATTCCGCCGGTTCTGCTTTCTCCAGCTTCGAATATCACAATCGCCAATCCCAACCTGGCACTCTCGGCAGACCTCAACGGAGACCGTAAAAAGGATCTCGTCGCCCTGAACGCCGACAACGGCAGCATCTCTGTTCTGCTCGGCGATGGGAACGGGGCATTTCAGAATTTCGCGGTAAGTCCGAACGTGACTTCAGCGGCTTCCGCCGTTCTCGAGGATTTCAACGGAGACGTGAAGATCGACCTGGCAGTTGCGGTGAATTCGCGCGTTCAGGTCTTTCTTGGAAACGGCGATGGAACCTTTCAAGGTGCGCTCGAAACTCAAATCGGCTCGGGTGCGACCTCAATCGCGACGGGTGATTTCAACCGCGATCGGCTTCCTGATCTCGCGGTCCTTACGCCGAGCACGAAGGGATTCGCGATTCTTCTCGGAAATGGAAACGGGACGTTTTTGCCCGCCGTAAATCATTCCGTCAGTACCACGACGGTTTATGCCGTCGTCCCGGGGGACTGGAATCGTGATGGAATCGAGGACCTCGCGACCACGGCTTATGGCAGCAAAGTCATCCTGTCTCTTGGGAATGGCGACGGAACATTTCGCCCGGGGAGCAGCGTGCCTTCGGGGAGCGGGACTCCATACGGAATCGTGAAAGGTGATTTCAACCTCGACGGTAAGCTCGACCTCGCGCTTTCCAAATTTCAGCCGAATGCCGTTCTTATTTTGACCGGAAATGGCGACGGGACCTTTCGGACTGGATCGCAAATCGGGATTTCGGGCGATGATTACCGGATTGTCGCGGCGGATCTGAATGTGGATGGCAGAACGGATCTTGCCGTTCCGGTTTATTCCACAAACACTGTTTCTGTTTTTCTTTCGAACGGAAACGGGAGCTTTCAACCGGCGACTCAGTTCGCCGTCGGCAGCGGTCCTTTCGGCGTTCTTGCGGCCGATTTCAACGGAGATCGCAAACCCGATCTCGTGTCCGCGAATTACGGGGGCGGTTCGTTGTCCGTTCTCTTGAACATTTCGCCGTACAACTGGCCCGTCAGGATCGAAGCAAATCCGCCCGTGTATTACCCCGATCTTCAATCCGCCTATGACAACGCCCCGAGTGGGGGCATCATCAAGGCGATGGTGTTTCCGTTCCATGAAACGCTGAGCTGCCATCGCAATATCGCCGTCACCCTCAAGGGGGGCTATGATGAGGGTTACGGGAGTGTCGTCGGCATGACCACCCTGCGAGGCGAACTCCTGCTTCTGAACGGGAGAGTCGTGATCGAAGGGTTCACGATCGAATAGCGGTTCAAGCCGCTTGCCTTGTCTCGTCGCGTTCCTTGTCTTCGCGAGCTGAACGTCCCGCCTGAATGGCTTTTGCGGGAGTCGCTAGGATTTCGAAGCTGCTCCCCAGGAGCCCGCCAAAGACGAGGTGCATGAGAAGGAGCCACCCGATCTGCGCGGTTCCGGCAGCAGTTTCGAAAGGAGCGTCCGCAGGGAGAAAGCCGAGCATTTGAGGGTAGCGCATCGCGAGCTGACCGATTGCGAGGCCGCTCAGAAACCAATGAAGAAGCCCGAGCGTCATGCCAAAACGCCAGCCCGCGGCTCCGGTAATTCTGAAAATGACGGCGTAAACTATCCCAAAAACTCCGCCACCGAAAAGATGCGCGGCAAAGCCGTAGCTCCCCGCACTGCTGGTATCGCCGTTCGCCAGCCAATCGCTTAGCCAGATACCGAGCGCCCCGACCAGGTCGACCTCGAAAACGCCAGCGCTGCTGAAGAAACCGGTGAGAAAGCTGACGAGAATGGCTCCCACCATCCCGAGGAGCATTGCTTCGAAGTAATATTTCAGTCGCGGTCTTTTCGCTCGCATGTCCGCTCAAGGAGCAAGGAAGAGACCGTGCTTCGGTGCGTTCATGCGGGCGACGGTGAGATACCAATCATTCCAAATCGTGAGCGCAAAATCAAAATGGAGCTTCCCGATGACGGCCTTGCCGGAGTTTGTTCCAGGGTTGAAGTCGCGAATTCGATGTTCGGTCACCGCTGATCCCGAGTTGAATCGGTTCGCCTTGAAGCAGGCCTCTTTGATCGTCCAGATTTGAAGCGCATGAAGGCCGAAGCGGCGTTCCTCGTGTTCTGTGATTCGCTCGAGCAGGTTCGGGATGAGCTTTCGGTTTCGAAGTTCGAGGTCTATTCCGATTCCTTCTTCGCGCTGGCCATCCCGGGCGACTCGGCCAAGAGCGACGGCGAGATCTTTTGAGTGCGTGAGGCTCAGCTGAAGTTCCGAAATCGAAAGTTCGGGGGCATCCTTCGACAAAGCTCTCCAGAGATCGAGCAGGCAGAGATCTCCGGCAAGTCTTTCGCGCATGCGCCGCGTATGCGCTGGGGGGGGCTGTTGTTCTCGCGAGTTTTGCCGCGGGTTCGGGGCACCATTCAGCTGCCCGCGAAGAGCGACCAGGGCGGTCTTCGCGGTTTCGCTCAGTTCTTCGCGAGCGGAATCATCGAGGTTTCTCGCCGCGACGGACCAAGTGCCGAGTTGAAGCGGACCGATGGAGCTCGTGAGGGCGGAGTTGAGCGATTCCCAGTCTTTCTTGAGCATTCAGTTTTCTGCTTCGCACGTGCGCGGCTGAACTGCAAGCCGGCAGGAAGGGCTCCGGTCAAAAGCTGCAATAGGCGCTCAGGACGTTTCCTGTACGGCAGGTGAACCGGTCGGTTATCTCTTCGTTGCGAAGACGACCGTTTTCTCGAACGAGCCTGAAAAAGCGGAGAGAATCGATCTTGAACGCGGTCCTGTCCATTGAAAGAAGGGGGAATCTGACCTGACCGTGAATGAGGTCGCCCAGGCCGAGCAGGGAAGTGCCGTCGAACGGAATCGACGTATACGACTCATGCATCCAGAGATCCTCACCCAGCCGGTCGAAGCGGCCTTTGCCGAAACCGCTGGTTCGAACGGTCCCATCGAGAGTCGTGACTTCGGTTAACACCGCGGCATCGCGCAACTCTCCCGAGATGAGGACAAAAAGATGGTCTTCGATCGGGCGGGGGAGCTTGCCTTCGCGGCGACATTCCGCATCGCTCGCTTCAAGCATCCAGGGCTGGTCAAAAAGGATCTGATCGCGCGCGTTCGGGTGCGGAATCTCATAGGCCGGTACCAGGTGATACCCGACGCGTCTCTTCTTCTGGCGATTCGAGTGGGGGTGGTCGTCAAAAACGTTATGGCGCGATTCATTGTAAAGAACAGGATGGTCCGTCCCCGGGAGAAAAGAGCCTTCGAATTTCGATTTGGAATGGCCGATTCCGAGCCACCAGTCCCCGTGGAATTTTCGGGCGACCACGTTCGAAAGCGGATCGACTTCAACTTCATAGATCCATTCCACATCCGCGTGTCTCCCGTAACGGGTGAGCAGGGCGTCCAGCCCGCCGCCGAGAGGCGGGAGCTTGTCTTCATTCGTGAAGTAGATCGTATAGCGGATCCGGACGTTTTCGCCCCGGCCACGAAGGGCGGAATAAGCCAACGCGAGCGGCAGGTCAGTCAAACGGTTTCGGTATTGATCCGTACGGACCACGAGAAAGGGTGAATGCCGAATCGCGAGCTGGCGGTAAAACTCGGCGTTCGGGCTGGAGCCCGAATGGGTACTAACTCCCGCCGGCACTAGAGCGTGCGAAAGCGAAATCAGCTGACAGGCGGGGTTCGGGTCGAGGCGAATGGCGTTGTTCCCGATTAGAAATTCTGAAGCTTGGGCCGGAAGCAGGACCTGCATCTTATTGATGTACTTCAGGAGTTCGAACCGAATCTGCCTGTCAGGAAGTTCGATTGAACCCGTCAGGCCGGGGAAGGCCATCGGGTCAGGGTCGCAAACAACTTCGTACTCAAATTGAAGGATCTGATCTGGATTCGGGGCTGCGTACACCACGGACAAAGGTGCGCTGACAAAAAGGGCCGCGAGGCAGGAAAGGCGAATCGTCCCAAATCTCTGATGACCCATGATGGGCCAACTATCCCCATGGTTATTTCGCAAGTCAAGGAAGCAAAAGGCTTTGATATACCAGGATTTATCCATTATCCTTTTGATTGATGACACAAAAAATATCGCTTATTGGCGTTGTTTACGTCCTTGGGATGGCGCTTGCGAACTGCGCACTTTGTGAAGAACCGAAAGCGGAGATGCACCTTTCCGGAATCGCCGGCGGCATGAGTTATTCGACCGCGCTGGGCGACAACTACCAGGCCTATACGCAGCCGCGCGGAGCGGTCGCCGAGGTCTGGATCGCCGAGCCGCATTTGCTCGGACCTGTTTTTGATTTGCACGCGACGGTGAATTACCTGCCCTATCAAGTTCGCGGTTTGACTGATTCGACGTTGAAGCAGTGGTCTTTTCTTCTCGGCATCGAGACCGGACGCGGCGCAAACGCGAATTGGGTGAAGCCTTTTGTTTCGTTGGATATCGGCGGCGTTTATTCGAAGTTGAGCATTCCGGCTGCCGTGACGAGCCCGACCCAGAATTCGTCGTTTCTTTTCGCCGGTCAGGTGAGGGGAGGCGTGGACATTCCGATCTGGGGCAAGCTGAGTGTGCAGTTCGCATCGCCGCTGAAGGTGGTGTTTAGCGCGAAAAAATTTGTCACTCTGAATGGCGATGTCTCGCTGAGGTGGGCGCTATGAATTCCAAGCTGACTTTTGCTTTCACGATTTTGTTGGCCGTGACTGTCTTCGCCGGATGCGGCGAAGGCAAGGATCCTTACGAAATACTCGGCAATTCGCAGGCGATCCCCACGATCGCGCTCCCGATGGACGTTTCCAACGTCGGCGGCGCCGCGATTTCGGCGGCAAAAGATCGGCTGGATATCACGGTTGCCGGGACGACCGCGACGGTTCCCCTGGTTTCGCCCGTGAACGGCATCGTGACCGCGATCGATGGCGTCGGTCCTTATACCCTCACCGTTTTTCATAATAGCCGTTTCAGCATTCAAATCGGTAATCTCGGGACGCTCCCGGGAGTTCGCGTCGGGGATGCGGTTGTCGAGGGTCAGATTCTCGCGGCGGTGTACACCATTAGTCCCCTGATTTATTTCAGCGTTTTCCAGAACGGAGCGGCAGTGTGCCCGCTTGTCGCCTTGAACGCGACCGCGCGCGATCGAATTCGTGCCTTTACCCCCGTACCCTGCCCGTAATTAGGCGATTTTATGCCGGCTGGTTGTACGAGCCCACTTTCAGGATCTTCGGAAGAGAAGGAAAGCGTTCTGTCGCGTATAGCCCTCCAGTTCACGAGCTGGAGTGAACGGTATATTCCGGATGCGTATATTTTCGCGTTGCTCGCGACGCTTTTCATTTTTGCCGTGAGCATGACCGTGGCTCCCACGGATGTCGTGCTGACGAGCTGGGGAACGGGCTTTTGGGAGCTGATTCCGTTCACGATGCAGATGTCCCTGATCATCATCACGGGATATGTGCTCGCGACGGCAAAGCCGGTTTTTCTGCTGATCGTGCGCCTCGCCGAGTTGCCGAAGACCTCGAGGGGGGCGGTATTGCTCGTCGCGCTGTTTTCGATGCTTACTTCCTGGTTCAACTGGGGGTTCAGCCTGGTCATCAGCGCGATTCTCGCCAGGGAGGTCGGGAGGCGCAATTCACGCGCTGATTACCGAGCGCTCGCGGCCGCGAGCTTTCTCGGCCAGGGGAGTATGTGGGCTCAGGGACTTTCTGGCTCGGCTAATCTGCAAATGTGCACGACAGAAGCGCTGCAGCCGGCGATACGCGAAGTCGTTGCTCGTGGAGGGTTGATTCCATCCGGTCTCATCGGTTTGGAACATACAGTTTTTCTTTGGCAGACGCTGCTGACGGTTGTCGTCGAAATCGTGCTGGTCGGATTGGTGGTCTGGTGGTTCGCGCCGAGTGATGCTTTCGCGAAGAACGCGAAAGCCTTGAATATCAACCTGGGAGAGTTTGAAGCGGTTGAATCGAAGAACGAGAGTTTGCGAAAGAAAACCCCGGGGGAATGGCTGGAATATTCTCCTTTGTTGAATATCCTGATCGGCGGCATTGGCCTTCTCTATCTTCTCGTGACTCTGGCCAGGGCGCCGAGCCTGATTTCGGGGATCACGCTGAATAACCTGAATTTCTTTTTCATGATGATCGGTATTCTGCTCCATTGGACGCCTCATCGCCTGATGCGGGCATTCAAAGATGCGACTCCTTCGGTGTGGGGAGCGATTCTGCAATTCCCTTTTTATGCCGGAATCGCGGGGATGATCACGGGAACCGGCCTGAACGAGAAAATCGCCGGCTTTTTCGTCTCGATTTCGAATCAGGTGACTTTCGCGCCGATCATCGCCATTTACTCGACGATTCTCTGGGTGTTCGTCCCGTCCGGCGGTTCGAAGTGGGTGATCGAAGCTCCGTACGTGCTCACGGCGGCCCACGATCTGAAGGTGCACCTGGGGTGGGTCGTCTCGGTCTACAATCTCGGCGAAGCGCTCGCGAACCTGATCCAGCCTTTCTGGATGGTTCCGGTCCTCGCGATACTCGGTCTCAAGGCGCGGGACGTGATGGGCTACACCGCGGTCGTGTTCCTGGTTCTGCTCCCGGCTGTTCTGATCATGGTGACGGTCCTCGGGATGACGCTCCCTTATCCGCTATGATCAGGCTCGATTCAGAGTTCTTCGAGTTCAGACTTCCTTAAAACCCGGGTCATTTTCGCTTGGAACATTGGCCTCGGGAGCAGGGGCCGCGACGGCCGGTTCACTCGGGACCTTCTTGGCTTTAACCGTAAAGGTATCGTGCTTACCTTGTTTGGGTTCACTCTGTTTGCGTTCGGAATGTCCCGTAGTTTCTGGAGCGCGGATTGACGTTGTTTGAGCATGAGTTCCGTGTTCACCCCACACCAGGACTTCAAGGCTTCCGACCACGTTCGCCATGGTTTGTGACTGACTGTTCAGGCTTTCGGCGGCGGCCGCGATCTGCTGTGACGCGGATGAATTCTGGTTCGTGACCTGATCCATCTGGTTCATGGCCTTGTTGATCTCGGCGATTCCTTGGGCCTGTTCCCGGGTCGCGGTCGTGATTTCGTTCACCATCGTGCTGACCTCGTTTACTTCGCTCACGATTTCTTCGAGCACTTTGCCCGTTTTCTGCGCGATCACGGTACCGGCCTCGACTTTTTTCCGGCCCTCGCTGACGAGGTGTTCGACTTTTGTTTTGGTTTGAGTAACGATGTCCTCGACCTTGCGGATGCTGCCTTCGAGCATTTCGGCGATTTCCTTGGCAGCATTACCGCTCATCTGGGCAAGGTTCCCGACCTCTTCGGCCACGACCGCGAACCCCTTTCCGTGCTCGCCAGCGCGGGCCGCCTCGACGGAGGCGTTGAAGGAGAGGAGCTTCGTTTGGAATACGATGTCGTTAATGACTTTTGTTTTGTTCCCGATCTCCGCAATCACTTTGGTGATGTCGGAGATTTGCTGATTGCTTTCCTCGATCTGCTTCATGATCGAGGCATTGCTGAGATTGATGTCATTGATGGCCTGAATCATCTGTTCCGAGGCTTGCTTTCCTTTATGGGCGACTTCGGAACTGTTCCGGGCGGCGGTTCCCGATTTTGCGGCGTTGTCCGCGTTCTTCGTGATCATCGCGCTCATTTCTTCGATCGAAGATGCGGTTTCCTGAAGGGCCGAAGCCTGCTCGGTTGCCGACTGCGCGAGCTGATGCGAGGCGGAGGCGATGTTCTGGGATGAGTCGTTCGCCTCGCTTGACTCGCGGCGCAGGTTTGAGATGACGTTTTCAAGCGGACGCGCGATGGCGCCGCCAATGATAAACGCGGCAACAAGGCTGAGCAGAATCATGAGAACGAGCGTTGCGGCGATTGTCAGGGCCCCGTTGATGGATTTCTCTTTTTGCCGTGAATACGTTCCTTCGAGTTCTTTTTCGGTTTCAGTCTGAATGTCAGTTAAAGCTTTATTGAATTGCTCCATGGCCGGCACGTAATGCTCAGCGTACCAGGCCAGGAGTTCTTCCTTGCTCTTTTTTGCCAGGATGGAAGCTTTCAGCTTGTCGTCAAGCGGAGCGAATACTTTTTCATCAAAGCCGCTCAACTCCTGAACCCGGGCCGACAGTTCGGGGGACATCGGGACTTTTTTCAATTCGGCGAAATGGTGAGCCGCTGTCTCGTCCGCTTTGATCTTTTCAGCCCATTCCGCTTCCTTGGAGGTGCTCATGTAGTGGACGATCGCGTTGCCCATGTCGGCGACGTCGCCTTCGATCTCTCCCAGGATTCGGCTGATTTCGCCGTCCTGCCGCGCCTCCGTCTGGAGATCGAAAAAGGTTTTCATCGTGATGCCGTAAATGCCGAGGATCACGACGGCTCCGATCGTCACGCCGATCCCGAAGCTCATGATTTTGGTTTTCAGTGACCAGGATTTATAGCTCATACAACGCCCTCCTTTGGCGAAAACGCGCAATCTACACGGATTTCAGTGAAGCGGTTGCGTTCTTGATTGAAGTTTGTTCGGTCAGATTGAAGAGTTTTGAAACATCCAGGAGCAGGATGAGTTTCTTGCCGCTGTGAGCGACGCCCATGATGTATTCGGCGGGTTTGTCGCTCTGAATCGCGGGGCGGGGGCTGATCTCGCTCTCCTCCATAGCCAGTACGCTGTTGATCGAAGTCACGACCAGCCCAACCGGCTGTTCGGCAATTTCACAGATGATCACGGCGGTTTCTGCAGTGCGATCGGCTTTGATCCCGAACTTGAGGCGAAGATCGACGACGCTAAGAACCTGGCCCCGAAGATTCATCAGGCCCAGGTAATGGGACGGCAACTGAGGGATGGAGGTAATTTCTGGAACCGCGATGACTTCGCGAACCGAAGGAAGCGGCATCGCATATTGTTCGGAGCCCAGAGAGAAGCCGAGAAAGCGTTGGGCCTGAGGTCCTGCTTTGGTTCCCTTCGCATGTTCGCTTTCGTCTCGGGTCATATCGTGTCTCCTCCTGAGGGATTTCGCCGTATTCCTCGCGGCGTATTCTTACTTCTTTGAACGATAATAAAGCACGTTAGTCAGGGATTGGTTAAGACCGGCTTTAAAAATAATTAAACTCAAAATAGTTCAATGAAGATCATGGCATGAGCGGTTCTGAATGACAACGAAACTCGTTGTTTCCTTGAAAATTCTTATACTCATATCGACCAAGAGGACCGGAGGTGATTTCTCAGTAGTACTGGCACATACGGGACCACATACGGGACCACATACGGGACCAATGTGGGGAGATCTGTACCCGTTATGAAAATCGAGAGCGTTCGCCTCAACCCGTGTTATGGTCATGAGATCAATTTTCAAGGGGCATCGTCCATGGCAGATCAGAAAAAATACAATCCATACGAAGAGTTCGAGTCAGCTGATGAATCCGGCAGTGGCGAGGAATCTGAAAAGAAGAAGGCTTCTTCTGAATTCGCGCGAATGCTGGACGAGTCGTTCAAGAGCCCGCGCAAGAAGCTGAGCGTCGGAGACAAGATTAAAGGCGAGGTACTGGTAGTCGGAAAGGAAGATGTTTTTGTTTCGACCGGCACGATGACCGACGGCGTGGTTCCGCGCAAAGAACTCCTCGACGCTGAAGGCAATCTCACGGTTAAGAAAGGTGATCAGATCGAGCTTTACGTCAGCCAGCTTCGCGGCTCGGAGGTGCGCCTTTCAGCCTCAAAGACGGGGAAGAATATCGCCGATGACCTTGAGGACGCGTTGGACATGATGTTGCCGGTCGAAGGTCGCATCGTCGAGGTTTGCAAAGGCGGCGTTCGCGTCTCGATCATGGGCAAACTCGCTTTTTGCCCGATCAGCCAGATCGATATCAAACGCGTCGAAAACCCCGAAGAATATGTAGGTAAAAAATTCGAGTTTCGAATCACCCAGCTGACTGAAAACGGGCGAAACATCGTCGTTTCGCGCCGAAAACTTCTGGAAGACGAGCGTGAGCTCTCGACCGGGTCGTTTCTCGAAGAGCATAAAGCGGGGGACGTCGTCACGGGACGCGTCGCGAAACTCGAGAAATTCGGAGCTTTCGTGGAGCTTGCTCCCGGTATTGACGGGCTCGCGCACATTTCGGAGTTGAGCTGGTCGCGTGTCGCCGATCCCGCTGAAGTCGTGAAAGTCGGCGACGAAGTCAGGGTCCAAGTATTGAAGATTGAAAACAAGGGAGAAGGGGTTCGCATTTCCCTGTCCCTGAAACAGGCTGGACCGGAACCCTGGGAAAATTTGCCGCCCGATGTGAAGCCGGGGGGCATCGTGATCGGCAGGGTGACGAAATGCATGAAATTCGGCGCGTTTGTCGAACTCGTGCCCGGGGTCGAGGGATTGGTCCCGCTTTCGGAGATGAGCTACACGAAGCGGGTCATGCGATCGGATGAAATCGCCAAAGAGGGCGAACGCGTCGAGGTGATGATCAAGGAAATCAACCCGGAAACGCGGAAGATCCTTCTGTCCTTCAAAGACGCCGGCGCGGATCCATGGGCGCTGGTTTCGCAGAAGTTCCCGGTCGGGACCATTGTTTCGGGGAAAGTCGAAAGACGTGAGCCGTACGGGCTTTTCATTCAGCTCGAAGAGGGCGTGACGGGGCTGCTTCCGAAATCCAAGGCAATGGAGCACCCTGAATTCAATTTCGAAAAGTTCAGGGTCGGTGATCAGGCAACCATTCAGGTGGCGGAAATCAGGCGCGAAGAACGCAGGATTTCGCTCGATATTCCCAAAGATCCGGGTAGTGACGATTGGAAATCCTTTCAGACCGGAGAGGGTGCGCGCTCTTTCGGCACGCTCGGTGGCGCGCTTGGAAATCAGCTGCAACGCGCTCTCGAAAAAAAGAAGAAATAACCGCGTCGCTGAATCAGCTCGTCTGTAACTCGTCGGCGGTGACCAGCTCGGGATCGTTGAAGCCGTTGCGGATCTGTTTCAGCGCTCTTTGCATGATCAGCTCTATCGCGGGATCCGAGGTCAAACGATCGATATCGATGAGACGTGCCGTCCCCTGACGATGACGATACGCTCTGATCGGTTCGATCGCGTATTTCACGGCAGCCTCGAGCATATGTTCGTAGAGTTCGATGATCGCGAGAACCTTTTCCGGGCCTTTGGGAATGTTCGTTTGGGTGAAACCGTGGGTCGCCGCGATCAGCTTCCCGATCAGCGTGCCCTGACGCATTTGCCTGATCGCCCAGCGGTTCAAGGCAAACATGATCGGCAGTTTCGCGAGGTCCAGTTCAAAATTCCTGAAGATCTTCACGAAATGGCGTTCGGCGATTTCGCGGGCGATGTTCCGGTCAAAATGATGATTGTCAACCGCGCCCACCGTTTGCATTCTTCTGTCCGTGAGGAAATCCGTCGGAGAGAGGAAAGCCGGAAGTACGAAATCGAAAACGGCGAGGTTTCTTTGGATGCGTGGTTCTCCGAGGTACTTGCTTCGCGCCAAAATGGCCGGCGCACCCGCTGATTCGAACATTTGCGAACCCACGGTCGTGCAAGCCATGTAGCTGCGGTCGGGATCTTCGGTATCGAAGTTATAGCCTTTTACTGTTCCGGGAACGGTGTCGGCCAGACGATTGATTGCCGCGTAGAAGCCCTCCGGGATCTCTCTCAAGCGGCAGACCTCGGCGTACGAAATACAATTCGTCGACAGGAAGGTGCTGAGGGGAATGGCCCGTACCCCGGTTCGGTAGGTTTCGAGGACGACCGGCAGCTCGCGTCCTTCCCTCTGCATCATGGCGAAAATACCGATGTGATAGCCGTACGCCCGAGGGGTGCAGAGGGCGGTATAGATGCCGTTCCCGTCGCGATTGACGGTGCAGATCAGGACATCTCCGGGCAGAAACCGGATGCCACGAAACAGAACGCCTTCGCCGTCGCGCTGATAGGAAGCGAATTCGGGATCCTTGGACCATTTTTCGACGGTACAGCGCGAGACGAGATTGGCGACGATCGGGAGTTTGGTTGCGGGTCCGGCAAGCCGGATAAGATCCTTATCCGTGAGCTTTGTTTTGCGCAGGAATTCGTGTTTTCCGACGGTCGCGAAAAAAAGGCCTGCGGAGGCCCGGAGGCGGGCGGTCGCCGGGGAAGAACCACTGTTTTCTTCAACCCAGTCTGAAAGCAAACTGAGGATCTTTCTTCCTGGTTTGAATTCCAGAATCGAAAGTGTCTCAAAGCCGAGGGCTGCGTCTTCAAGTGAGGGGCCGCTCGAAAGGTATTTCGTGATCAGCTCGAGAACACGCGCTCTCCAATGCTGCATCCGGAATTTGAGCGATACCAGCTCATCGGCTTGGATCTCGTGTCTTGGGAGCAGTCTGAACCCGTTTTGAATCTCGGAGACCTCGCGGTGGAAATCCTCGATCCCGGATCTGATCTCGGGCATTCGTACGACAGATTCCAGGCGATCTACCAAAGTTTTAAGATCCATAAAATACCTTCAGTATTGAACTTTCATACGTCGAATTGAGTCGAGTTTCAAGCCTGCCCCGGCTGTGCGGCAAGGGTGTCAAAAAGTTGGCCCCTTCGAACAGGGTACGAATCCGGATTTTGCTGTAAAATTAGGACATATCGGATGAAAATTGATTGTAGCGGCATCAAAGAACCAGCTTCTTATGCCGAAAAGTATTTTAGCCGGCGGAGTTTCCGGGAGGGAAGGCTTATGAGCAAACTGGTCCCGTTTTCACCGAAAGCTTCATCAGATTCCATCACCATCGTGATGCCGGCCTATAACGAGGAGGGCTGCATTGAACGGGTGGTCACCTCCTGGCTGGGGATCCTCAAAAAAATTCAGGGGACCCTGATCGTCGTCGATGACGGATCGCGAGACCGAACGGGAGCGATTCTCGATCAGCTGGCGGCAGCTATTCCGCAGCTCAAAGTGATTCACCAGCCCAACGCGGGTCACGGGGCAGCCGTTGTCCGCGGGTATCGCGAGGCGCTTCAGCTGAACGCGGATTACGTTTTCCAAACGGATAGTGACGATCAGTTCAAGCCCGAGGATTTTTGGAATCTCTGGAATAACCGAATGCACTCCTTGTTTCTCCTGGGGTACCGAAAGGAACGCCACGATGCTTTGCATCGATTGGTGATCACGCGATTCGTTCGCGTTTTGCTCCTGATTCTTTTTGGTGTCTGGGTAAAGGACTCGAACATCCCGTTCAGGCTCATTCGGAGGGATTTCCTTGCAAGCGCGATGGAGGTCCTGCCGGCTCACGCGTTTGCCCCGAATATTTTCCTCTCGGTTGTCGCGGCCAAAAAAGGTTGCGATCTGTTCAGCATTCCCATCGGACATGTTGAACGAAAAACAGGCACCGTGAGCATTGTGCGCTGGAAACTGGTAAAAATCTGTTTCAGGTGCGTTTCCGAACTATGGGCCTTCCGGAATAATCTCGCGAGTTCGCTCGGGCGGATGAACGAGCATTCGGCGGCGGAGCGGCTGAAGAAAGTCGGTTGACCGGTGGCCGCGATCAAATACCTTATCATCGGCGCGGGTCCCGCCGGACTCGCCGCGGCCCATCGTCTGGCCGAGCTTGGGATCAAGGATTTTTTGGTCTGTGAGGCACAGCCTTACGTGGGCGGTCTATCCGCGAGCTTCAAGGACGATCACGGCTTTGTCTGGGATATCGGCGGACATGTGCTGTTTTCGCATTACGACTATTTTGACACGCTGATGACGCGGCTCATGAGCGCGGAGAACTGGCTCAAACATGAACGCGAATCCTGGGTCTGGATTCGCGAACGTTTTGTTCCTTATCCGTTTCAGAACAATATCCGGCATCTTCCCAGGGATGATGCCTGGAAATGCCTGAGCGGGCTCGTGGAGCTTTCTCGAAGAGCGCCGGCAGCGGCTCCGAAGTCGTTTGCGGAATGGATTGACGCGACCTTCGGAAAAGGGCTGCGCGAGATTTTCATGGAGCCGTACAATTTCAAAGTCTGGGCGCATCCTCTGGACCAGATGTCCTCGGAGTGGATCGGAGAGAGAGTGGCCGTAACTGATTTGGCTCGGGTTCTTCACAACTATATTTACGAGAAGGACGATCTTTCGTGGGGGCCCAATCATGTTTTCCAGTTTCCTCGTCACGGCGGAACGGGTTCGATCTGGCGGTCGCTTGCCGATCAGGTTGAACCTGGCAAGATCCGCTTGGGCGCCGAGGTCCTGGCGATCAATGCGCGCGAAAAGCGGGTCAGGGTGAGCGGCGGCGAAACGTTTGAATATGAGTTTCTTTTGAACACGATGCCGATCGACCGGCTCTTGGGCTCGATCGAAGACGCTCCCTCCGAGATGCGGCAGATCTCGCGAAGCATGAAATACTCTTCGTCGAACATCGTTGGCGTCGGGATGCGGGGAAAAGTTCCGGAGCATCTGAAGACGAAATGCTGGATGTATTTTCCGGAATCGAACTGTCCGTTTTATCGCGTGACGGTTTTTTCGAACTATTCCCCGAACAACGTCCCCGAGCCGGGAAATCAGTGGTCCCTGATGGCCGAAGTTTCTGAGTCTCCCTTCAAGCCAGTGGAACAGTCGCACCTCGTTGACGACGTGATCCAAGGTCTCCGCGCGACAAACTTGATCGGGCCAGCGACCGAGATACTGTCGACGTGGCGTCATCGGGCGGAGTATGGGTATCCGACACCGTTTTTAGGACGTGATGCGGCACTTCGCGCGATCCATGGCTATCTCGAACCGCTATCCATCTTCAGTCGAGGTCGGTTCGGCGGATGGAAGTATGAAGTCGCCAATCAGGACCACTCGGTCATGCAGGGCGTGGAATGGGTGAATCGGATCGTCCTGAACGAGCCTGAGAAAACGTATCACTTCTGAACTTTGTAGATCTTGACCCCGTCCCGGTCGTAAACCACCTGGCCGAGGGCCGCGAACTTCTCTTCCTTGAGCCCCGGGTATTTTTCTCGTTCGAGCGCTCCGACGTAAACGTAGGTGACCCCGTATTTTTCCAGCAGCTGGCGGGCGATTCCCGCCGTTTCGGTTTCGTAAAGAACTCTCACGTCCTCACGCCGGAGGTCGACCGTGTCGGGCTTGCCGGTTTTCTTTTGCAACCGGGAGGTGGGCCGGAGTGGCAGTGAGGAACTTCCACGCCAGAGCCATTCATGGGCAGGCCAGCCGAGTATCGTGGGAAATGCCGTAAACGACGCGACTCGTGAATAGAGCGTATAGCTCTCGCCGACAGCCTCGGCGATGAGAGGCTGCCCGGGAATATTCGCGTTCATCCATTGGATCGCCTTTGAATCGGCGGGAGCCGCTGAATCGAGAAACCTGGTGCCATCGACGCCGATCCTGGTTTTTACGCCGCCGATCGTCTGGTTGACGGCTCGGCAGGAGTATAGCCCGCCGGCAGCGATGAGAACGACGGTGAGTGTCCGGAAGCCAAAGCTCCAGGTCGACTTCAGCTTCCTCAAATCCGTCCAGAGCAACGCGATCGAACAGCCCGCGATAATCCCGAGCATGATCCAGGCCTGGTAATAGAATTTGAAAACCGTATTCGCGCGCGGATGTCCCGGGTAAATGTCTTTAAAGTAAATCAGTTCGGGAATGAGGATCAGGAGCGCGGAAAGGGTGATCAGTATCTCGGGGAAGCTGAAGGCGAGGGAAATCTCGTTTTCGCTGATGAATTTCTTCTTATGCTTTTCCGGATGACGGCTCGAGTGCAGCAGGAGTGCCTGACGCTTTCGATCGAGGTGCCGGTACAGCAAATAGCCGAAGACGAAAAATCCCTGCAGGCCCCACACCACAGCCAGCCTGGCAGGAGGAGAGTGCATGCCCCATGTGACCAGCCCGATCCCCTGCGCCGGAGGCTTCATGCTGAACCAATGAGGAAGCCAAAAAAGAATCGCGACGCCGACCACGAGAACTGATCCGAGTGCGGTCCGGACCAGGCTCGCGCCCGTGAAAAAGCTTCGGGACAAGGAAGCTCCCGTCCGTTCCTTCTCATTGGTCGCATGGGCGGTCCAGATGGACAGCCCATAGAGCACGAGGTAAATCGCGAATTCCCAGGAGCTGACGACATAGCACGCCCCGATCGAGAAGGCTGTCAGGGTATACAGGGTGAGTTTTTCAGTGCGTTCGGGCGGCGGCGTTTTAGCGGTGATCGCAAAAAAGAGAGAGAAGGTGAGCGCCATCGACAGGAGCACCACGGGAATATCAGAGACATGTCCGTGGAGATCGTTCACGATGAAACTGTAGAACGGGAATTCATGAATGGTGGCTGGAATATATCGCGTGGCATCCGGAAACCAATAGGAGTCGCCGACGAATGGCAGGAAAACGGCGTAATGCAGGTTTCCGAGAAGCATCACGAAAGTAGCTGACACCAGTCCGGACGCCATGCTTCGTGCCCGCAAGCTCATGCGCGCAATGCCCGGCAGTAGCCAGAAGAGGCCCGCGCCGAGCGAGAATGACTCGATCAGGCCGAGGGCCAGGAGATTGGACATCTGGAGGTTGTAGCCCATTCCCGGGATTACACCGCTCAGTTGGACCAGGAGTGCCGCGATCGTGTGGCCGAGGTAATAATAGTTGATCGTCTCTCCGGCGAGAAAATGGTCGAGCGGCGGGAAGTATTCCGTCTTTAACGACGAGAGCATGAAGCCGTAATCCATGAACTTCTCGAGGTCCTGAAGGGCCGGCTTGAAGCTGCGTGCATCGGTCCAGAAGAAGAAGGAGGCCGCGAAAAGGATCTCGCCCGTGATGATGAACCAGTTACGATCGGGGCCGAAAAATGAAGTCCATAGCCGCGCGATGAACGTTCTCAGTTCCTCTTTGCCTTGAAACGTTTTCCAGCCCCAGCAAGCGGCGGCGAGGGTCAGGGTCAAAAGCAGGGTGTTGCCCCGGCGAAAAGCCAGCATATGCAGGGACGAGAGCATCCAAGCACACCAGGTCACCGACAGGATTCCGAATATTTTGGAAAATGCCCAGCCTTCATCCGGAAATCTCCGGAAAATCCTGTTGATCAAGGGCCAGGTGACCAGGCCCAAAAGTTCGACGGCGACAAAGAAACGCACTGCTGCAGTGATGTCATCCATGATCAAAGGTGCTCCGTCACGCTAGAAGCGGTAGAAAAGCCCGCCCCCAAATTTCAATCCCGAAAGGCTGAGGTTGGCCGAGACGCGTTGTCCCCCGTAGAGTCCCGGAACATCGCTGATGCTGAGAGAGGTGTAGGTGGCGTTCCCTTCAATTCCGAACCGGTAACCTAAAAGGGACTTCTTGGCGCTGATTCCGGCCGAAAGAAAGAAGGACATCATGTTTTCAGTGATGATCGCCTTCTCGAGAGTCGTGTGCGTGACAGCGGCCCGGACAACTCCGGGGCCGGCCGTCGCGGCGACCATAAACCCTGGAGTGCTGAAGAGAGTGTAAGCGTACAGAAAAGATGTATAAAGAAGCGAAAGGTCGTAGGACCCGGACGCGCCTGAGGCGAGCAATTTGTCTGAAAACGAGAGTTTCCCGACTCCGAGGGCGAGGCTTGATGAACGTCCCAGGCGTTGTCCGAGTTCGAGACCGAAACCCGTCGAACCGACTGTTCGAGCGGATTCTCCGATCGCTTGTTGGAAATCCGCCGGGCTCACGCTCAAAAGACCCGCTCCGAGGCCGAGCCAATACTCAAATCGAGGCTCCCGTCGCGAACCTGAACGCCCTGATGACGAAGAATTCGACTGTCGTCCCGTGGGTTGCGCGGTAATCTGGACAGAATCGGCTTTGACCCATGCAGAATCATGTCCTTTCCAGGGACGCGAGAAAAAAACTTTGTACCAGCCGTCTTCCGGACCCTCGACCATCACGGAGTTGCCGATCTGGTAACGACCGAGGATCTGACTGCGAGGGTTGGGATCCACATGCACGGCTGAGGGACGGGAAATCCTTCCGCGCATGGACTCGGCGAACGCCAAACCGGGAATGAGCCCCAGGCCCAAGCCCGAGAACGAGAGCGCCAGGATGAAGCGTTTGGCGGCATTCATCGAGTACCTCGCTTCCAAAATTCGGAAAACGTCAGTATCCCGTCAGTTTCCCGCACGAAGTCGAAAGGATCATCTTTGATGAGAAGAAATCCATCGAGGTCAGCGTAGTCGACGAGTGAGCAGAGGCTCATGGCCGAGGCAATCCCCAAGGATGTTTCGACCATGCATCCCAGCATGGTCTTCATGCCGTTGGCCTTCGCCTTTCGAAGGAGGTCGATCGCCGTTAAATAACCGCCGGATTTCATTAATTTGACATTCACGCCCGAAAAAAGCGATTTCAGGTCGTCGAAGTCCGCGGTGTTCTCGATCGATTCATCAGCGATCAGCGGAAAAGGCATGCGCGGGAGGATCTCCCGATAGGCTTCTTTCATCGAGGAAGGCAGAGGTTGTTCGACGAATTCGATATTCTTGTCCTTGAGGCTCTCGACAAAACGCATGAAATCGGAGGGATCCGTCCAGGATTCGTTCGCATCGATCCGGAGTTTTTGGTTGCTGATTCGCGCGACGGCGTCGATCGTGTCCTTGCCGGTTTCGGCGTCCACCTTGATCTTAAGCGAAGGAAAGCGGCCAAGCGGACGAATGAAGGCCTCGAGCTTTGATACGTCCATGATCGGCACGGAAAAGGAAGTCGCGATTTGGGTAACGGCCGGGAGCTTGAGGAAGCGACTCACGTCGACTCCGAGCTTTTCACTTTGGAGATGGACCCAGGCGGACTCAATGCCGAATCGAAGGGCGTTGCACAGGTCCAGCTCATTCAGCCAACTGTTGAACGCGACCAGAGTCATGGAAGACAACGCCTTGCCCGACGCGGCTTTCTCGAACGCCGCGAATTGGGCTTCGATCACTTCAGGGGTGTTGTTGTAACGCGTGTTGGGCGCTACTTCGCCCATCGCTTCTTTGGTGCCGTCGCTCAAAGTGAGAAAATAGCTCTCCTTACTATCGAGAGAGCCCCTTGAGATCCTCCATAAGAACCGAAGAGGCAAAGTTTTTTTCTCAAGCTTCCAGTGCAGCTTGTCGGGCTTTGGCTTGTTTGGCATCCCTGAAATGATAGCAGCGAAATGCGGCAAAGCAAAGCCCGCCTGCTTGCGTTATTCGTCCCAATCCAGCAGGTCATTGTGAATTTCAGTCGCCGCGACGGCCGCCTGCCCGGCCGCGACCGAGATCTGACCGAGCAGGTTGACGCAATCACCGACGGCAAAAAGTCCCGGGATCGAAAGCCGTTGTTCGATCGAGGTGACAAGGTACCCTTCGGTGCTCCTGCGAAGCCCCTTCAAATGGGCAAAAGCGGCGTCCCTGATCCTGCTTCCAAGTTCAACATAAGCGACTCGGCAAAATCTCGAAGGGCCATGCTCTGGAATGATCCAGAGCCCATGGGGAGCTTTGGCGGGCTGAAGCCGGAAATGATTGCAGCGCGTGATCCGGATTCTCGCCTTTTTGAGCTGGTTCGACCGTTCCGCGGTTATCAAGAAATGTTCAGGAATAACGAGGCGGGTTCGTTCCGTCCAATGGCGAATGAACAGAGCTTTCTCGATTCCGGTATCGTCGGCCGCGATCACGGCCACCTGTTGATCCCGGAATTCGTAAGCATCGCAAATTGAACAATAGCGAAGCAGCCCCTTTTTGCGCAACTCGACGAGATTCTTGATCGCGGGCTGGTTATCCTCGATTCCCGTCGCGAGAATCACGGTACGGGCGATGAAGCTCGGAACCTGATTTACGGAAACCGAAAACCCCGTCGCGACCGGATCAATCCGGGCTTGTCCCTTGACGACTGGAACGCGAAGGGCGGCGATTTGGCGGCGCAAACGCCTTAGGAGAAGGTCGCCCGAAATTCCGCGTTCCTGGCCGAGAATATTGTGACTTTTTGGAATCCAGGCGGCTCTTGGTTTGCCGTCGTTGATGACAACAACTTTTCGCCTGAAGCGCGCGAGATACAGCGCTGAAACGAGGCCTCCCGGACCGCCGCCGATCACTGCGCAATCGAGTTTGGGAATCACGCTTCGTGCCATCGTATGCTTTTGCTAACTGCAAAAGAAGTACCCCGTCACGAGGTCAAATTGACGGGGCGACTGCCGTCCTTTATGCTCAAGCTACTTTGGAATCCCTCAAGGTTATCAGCATCGGGGATTACGCAATCCCCGGCGACTACGTGCTTCATTCGCGATTTGAACGAGTGCTGAATTTTGAGCGCGGCGATGGTTGTGGGTTGATTTCGCTTGTTTCCGAGACCGTCGGCGATGGCCCGGGCAATATCGTGCTCGACGATCTCCCGGACCTGCCGGAGCGATCCGTGCCGGCGCTTCTCACCATAGGAGAGGATCGCATCATGCTCGAGAGCCGGAGCTGGGCGATTCCGGATTCGTGTTTTTATGATTCAAAGCTCCAGCTTCCCGAGCGGCACGGGTTTGCTGGTTTCAGACATCGCTGGGCGTCTTTCAAAAATGAACTTGTGCGCTCGGCTCCCGAGAAGAGCCTGATTTTCCTGCTTGAGCCCGCTCGGGAGGCCGCATTCCGCTCCCGTTTTGATGCCGCAGTCGTGGCGCGTTTCAAACAAGCGGCCGAATTCATCAGAGCGGATACACGCGGGGGCGAGCCGTTGCTGGAAAGAGGGCTCGCGCTCGTGCAGCGGCTCGGGTGGGGGTTGACGCCGAGTGGGGATGATTTCATAGCGGGGCTTTTGCTCGGAGCTCATGTCGTTGGCGAGTTGGCGCGCTGCCCGCGATGCTGTTGCCCGGGATTTCCGGGATTCCCGGGATTCCATGATGAGGCCGATCGAGAGTGGCTTCTACGTCTGGTGCGAGCGGAACGAAAGCCGGCGAACGGGATTTCGGGACAGTTTCAGACTTTCGCCGCGAACGGCCGTCTGTGTTGGCGCTGGAAGGCTTTGTTCGAGACTCTTTTCGGGAGCGCGGGCCTTCAGGCCTCAGACAGAATCGAAGCGGCCACGCGACGGATACTTGAAATCGGGTCGAGTTCTGGCGCGGATACCGCGGCGGGAGTCGTATTGGCGATTGAGCGCGGGATGAAAATGACAGAAGGAGGTCGAAATGGCGGCGCATTGTGAGGTCAGAAAAGGGGAGTATCATGATTCCGTCACCCTCATGCGGGTCGCGAAGTTTTTGTCGCAGCAGGACGGGGTCACGGACTCGGCGGTCGTCATGGCGACCGAAGAAAACAAACTGATCCTCAAGGCAGCGGGGCTCCTGGGCCCGGAGGTCGTGAAGGCCACCGAGGCCGACCTCGTGATCGGCGTTCAGGCCGCTTCTGGAGAACTGGCCGCGAAGCTGGTTCAGGCAGCGGTTCAGGAATTGAAGAAAAAGTCAAAGTCCGGAACAGGCGGCCAGCGGCCGAGAAGTCTTCAGTCGGCGCTTGAAATGCAGCCGTCCGCGAATCTGGCCTTGATTTCAATCGCCGGTCGCTACGCCGCGGCTGAAGCACGAAAAGCCCTGGAACGCGGGCTCCACGTGATGCTGTTTTCGGACAACGTTCCCGTCGAGGCTGAAGTGGAGCTGAAGAAGTTCGGCGCTTCGCGCGGCCTCTTCGTCATGGGCCCGGACGCCGGTACCGCGATTATCGGCGGGGTTCCGCTTGCGTTCGCGAATCACGTCAGCCCCGGAAAAATCGGAATTGTAGCCGCGTCCGGAACGGGCCTTCAGGAGGCATCCTGTTTGATTTCGAATCTTGGTCAGGGGATCTCGCAGGCGATCGGCACGGGGGGCCGGGATGTCAAAAAAGAAGTAGGGGGAATCATGTTCCTCCATGCGATCGACAGCTTGCTGAAGGACCCCGGCACCGGGGTTCTGCTTCTCATTTCGAAGCCGCCTCATCCCGAGGTTTTGGAAAAGATCCGCGCGAAAATTCGGGGCGCGAAAAAGCCGGTGATTACGACCTTCCTGGGCTCTCAGGCCGTCGCCCCGGAGGGAAAAGTCATCGCTACGAGAACCCTCGAAGCGGGGGCGTTGAAGGCGGTTTACCTCGTATCCGGACGCGACCTCGGCGGAGCGGATGAAGAACTCGCAAAGGCGGCGGTCGTTCGCGAAGCGCGCGCGAGGGCCGAAGCGGGCCGACTCTCCAAGGGACAGAAGTATTTAAGGGGACTTTATACAGGGGGAACTTTTGTCGCCGAAACGCAGGTCCTCGGCACGGCCAGGTTGCGTGACCTTCACTCGAACGCTCCTTTCGGCTCGTCAAAACCAGCAAGTGATCCGCTTCGGAGCAGCGCTCACACCGTCATCGATTTCGGGGAAGATGAGTTCACCCTGGGGCGCCCTCACCCGATGATCGATTTCTCCCTTCGCAATAAACGGATATTGGAAGAGGCACGTGATCCTGAAACGGCGGTTCTTCTGCTCGATCTCGTGCTGGGCTGGGGCGCGAATCGCGATCCGCTCCCGGAGCTGCTTCCGGTTTTGAACGACGCGCGAGCGATCGCGCGCGCGGCGGGACGGTATTTGCCGATTGTCATTTCCGTGACCGGCACGGACTCCGACCCGCAGTGCCGCTCGAAAATCGTAAAAGCACTGAACGAAGCTCAGGTCATCGTGGAAAATTCAAACGCCGCGGCTGCTGATCTTGCCATCAAAATCGCCGAATTCGCGGGGAGGTGATTGTCATGGGAAATATTTTTGAGGAAAAGCTGTCTGTCATCAATATCGGTCTTGAGTCTTTCACCGAGCCTTTCAGGGATCGCGGGGTGCCGTTTGTTCAAGTCGATTTCAAGCCCAGTTTGAATCTGGCCCCGGAGCTCAAGGAGAGGCTTGCCGTGAATTCGCAAGTGATCGAAGGCGCGAATCGCGTCGCAATTGACCGGATTCTCTCCGCGCGCCCCGCCCTTGTCGGCATGGGACTCGCGGGTGACCTGATACCCGGGATGCGGAAAAAGCGCATTCTCCATGCGGGGCCGCCCATCGAGTGGGATCGGATGTGCGGACCGATGAAAGGCGGGATTATCGGCGCGCTGATGTATGAAGGGCTTGCCGCAAGTCCGGAGGAAGCCGAACGGCTTGCCGGGAGCGGGGAGATCGAGTTCTCGCCGTGCCATGAACATGCTTCAGTCGGTCCGATGGCCGGAATTATTTCAGCTTCCATGCCGGTCTTTATCGTCAAGAACGAGGCTTTCGGGAATGTGGCCTACGCGACCCAAAATGAGGGGCTCG
>DATDSK010000106.1:0-2502 GCA_035291325.1 Bdellovibrionota bacterium
GCTTCAGCTCGTTGATACGATTTCGGCTCAGGCGTCATTAGGATTTTTCATGGGATTCGACGGAGTCCCCTCGAATACCATCCCGACGGTAAGCGGCAATCTCACGGTTTTGCGCAACTACGTTCATGTCCAGCCGCTCGAAAAAGCGAAAAAGAAAAAGGACGATTCGGAACAGAAAAATCCCGAAACGGACGAGGAAACCCCGCGCGCGAAGAGCCCGTGGAAGAATCTCTGGATTCCGGGCTTCATGAAAACGCTCGGGAAGATGCTCGAGCCCGAGCCTCCGTGCAAGGCTCCTGATGATCCGTTCACCGTCGATCCCGCGACGGGCGAACCCCGCCTCCCCGACTCCATTCCCGTGTGTCCGAAAGGCGTTCCGGCGGATGCGCTTAAACCCGAGGAGATCACGAAAAACCTTCAAGCCTTCTTTGACGAGTTCAGGGAAAACGAAGTCCTGACGGTCACCGATTCGGTTGGTTTGGGGATCGGAGGTTCAGTAACGATACCGATTTCGGCGCTCGTGGGAGCCCCTGTCGGCGTGCCTGGCGCCTTTACGATCGGCACGAATGGCCAGGGAATCATCACGAAGCGGACGACGTTCACCCGGACCAAACACGGGCTGCAAATCTATGTTCAAAGCATGAAAACGGGAAGCCAGAGCTTCACGTTCGACTTCAGCTTCTGGATGAAGATTCTTCGAAGCAGCTACACGATGAAAGGCGGCATGAGCACCGCCCGCGCCTACATACTCGGCGACATGCCCAGCAAGCCCGAAGATCAGCGAAAGATGCTGATCGCGTTAAAGACGCTTCTCAAGTCAAACGACAATGAAGTCGTCGAAGACAGTTATCATCCTTACGTTCTCAAACATGAGGTCCCCTCCGACGCCTTCCGACTCAAATTCCTGAGGTGGCAGTATTCGGCGATCAGCGAAGGCCATCGGGTGAAGATCCGCCCCCCCGAGGATCCCGAAGGCCGGTACAAACCGGAGGAAAAAGAACGAACCCTTTACTCTCATCGTATCGTCCGGCGAACCGGAACCAGCGACTATTCGTTTCTTTCAGACATTCTTGAGGGAGCGACTTCCGGCTACGGTTTTGATTCCGGCGGCTCGGGTGACAACCCCGCGAATTCATTTCTCGGGACCAGCAGATGGAGCAACACCAGCACCGAAGCCGAGATCACGCATCAGGTGGAATCCGAGCCCGTTACGATTTCCGAACACCACTGGCAGGGCTGGCTCCTGAGCCGGGACAAACTCTTCAGGATTTTCGACCAGATTGAGGCCAAGATCCGTTCTTTGAATAACGGAGTTCCCCTGATTCAAAGGGATGAGTTCAACGATCTCAAACAGCTGCAGATGTACAGCATCCGATCCACTCTCGTGGTCTATGAAGACGGCGTGAAGAAAATCCGGGACGAGCTGTCCACTCAGCTCCGAACGTCCGATCGCGCGCTCTTTCGGTTCCTCGTCGGGCTGGAAGGTCGGGCAACTTTCGAAAGCTGGTGCCGCGCCGAAGTCACGCGAAACTGGACGAAAGGAGATTTCGCCGATTATGACGACGTGACCCGGATCGTGAAAGACATCATCGACGGGGACGGCTGGTTCTACGATTGTTTGAAGCCCTGGATGAGCAAGGTACTCAGGCTCGCGAAAGCCTATCCGTCAGCGGCCGATGAACGGATTCGCTGGACGAACCAGCTGATCTTCACGCTCGAAAAAGCGATCCCGTTCGACAGGCTCCTGAAGTGGATCGGGAAGGATCATTATTTCTTTTACGTTCAACTGAGCGGTTTCAGAAGCGGACAGGACAACGCGGACGCCGAGTACGTTTCTTCTTCGCTGGGCACGGTGAACCCGAAGCACGGCGTCGGGATCTTTCGCCAGTTCCTCGAGAAATACCCCATAACGGCATATGAATTATACGGCCGCTACTTGAGTGAGGGCCAATAAGATGAGAACCCTTCTTCTTCTTGCGATTCTCGCTTTTCTCGGTGCGTCGGCCTCCAGCGAAGCGGCAGTCCTTATCGTGACCCCGACCGAGCCTTCGGGTACGGCTGATGTCGCACTTCTGGCGAAACACCCATTCGTGAAAGCGAAGGAACCTGTGTTCCCGCCCCAGGAGCAACGGACGCTTCGCGACCTGGGATCACCGCTCCTCGCCCAATCCATGAAGCTCACGCTCGGGGACGAAAGCGCCGTGCAAGAAATCCGTGATTTCGCGAAGAACCGCGGGCTCAAACTCGCGATCGACGTCAACTCCCTCCCCGTTCGGTTGCCCGCTTACCCCGACGCCGAACACGATGCCCTGGAAGAGAAACAATGGCCGATCCGAAATGACGGCCGGTCTCAATTCATCGTCATCGACGAACTCTCGAGTGCCGAACTTCCGGGCAAGGCAGGCGAAGACCTCCAGCTCGATTTCGCGCCGGCCGAGCCCTTGCCCGGAACGGTTCCTCCCGTGATCGTGGCCGTTCTGGATACCGGAATCGATGCGGAGC